>DASWXS010000277.1:0-6328 GCA_036405375.1 Bacteroidia bacterium | reverse complement strand
ATAATATTCAATGTAATTTTTTTCGCTTACGGCTCCGGCAGGAATTTCTAATTTTATGTATTTCGACTGAGGAGGATTAGTCGGTACCGTTCTGGGCTGAAGAAAGGAAAAATTCTTTCCGGTTTGATCAAAGGTATATTGGTCGTAATTCACAGATGTATTATTATCCGTTTTTTTACAGGAAATGATGAGCAAAACAATTAATATACCTGCTATTTTATTAATAAATGAAGTTGACATCCCTGAGTAATACTAGTGAGAAAAACGAACCATTCTTAAATCTTTTATTGTTTTCCATATCCGAGATCCCTTTGGCGTATCTAAGAGAAGCACCCCAATGATTTTTCTTGTATGAAACATTGAGCCCTACACCATTTGAAAATCCGGATTTCCATTTGAAATATCCTTTAATGGAAGTACTCATAGCATTATCAGCTACAACGGAAACCAGGTTGTATACAGGCGCAATTTCCATAAACGAACTGGATGTTACTTTTACCCTGTATCCTAACCCCAAACCAATAAGGCTTGTTCTGGTTGCAAAGTTCACTTCTTCCTTTCTTGTGGCTACCGAATAATTACCGCTGTTCACATAATTAAAGTTGGCCGTACCAATGGTTTTGCTTATCGCAAACTGCCCCATTTGCACATATCCTGCAATAACGAGTCGTTTCTTTTTGAAAGGCGCGAATTTTATTGCTCCTGCCAGCCCTCCTGAATTTTGTGTCCACTTGTCTTTTAATAGTATTTGAACAGGAAGTGATAAAGAAGGGTAAGCAAGTATAGCGGGTTCCTTGAATGCAAACGTTGATTTTGTGAGGGAGATACCATACTCAAGCTCGAGCTTACCAAAATCCATACGTTCCTGAAATTTTACATCATCGTCTAACTGTGTGTAAGTATCTTTTTCTTTGAATCTTTTTTTGCCAAAAAAATCAGAGCGGATGTCCATTCCCAAATTAATGGTGGGGCGATAGGTGATTTTTTTGATCGCGGATCTATTTCGCACATCTCCTATGTGTGCTTCAAAACGTGCCGACATTGTAATAACCCATAACTTCAATCCAACTTTGCCGTAGCCTAAAAGAAATGTGTTTTTCTGATTGAGGTAATCAGAGTATTTTGCACGACCAGGTGTTTCTGTCCAGTCAATATCAAATTTTAAACGAGACATGCTTACTCCTGCCTCGAAAAAATAATTGACGAAGCGGCGGTTTATGATGTGACCATAACATATACCAATTGCAGGAGATTTTATTTTAATGGTCGGATGTTCACGGGCGTATATATCACTTTTGGTGCTGTTTGTGTTTTGCTTAAAATATCGGTAATTCAGGCCCACATAGTTGTTCTGGTTGAAGCGAAAGTTTGTATAGGCTTCAAAGCCGGGCGCGTTCGAATCTTTTAATTTGATGAGCTTATCGCTGAGTACAAAATCTTTTTCTTCGTAGAACACAGCAGGGTCAAGTATAACGGGCCTTTCAAAAGTAATGGTTTGTTTAGGAAAGAAATTTCCCTGGAATCCATACTGAAGGAACTGCCCTTTTGCTGCGAAACTTATTAATATCAGTGCTATAATTTTTTTCATCTGATCCTGATATTACCAATTAAATTTTCTGTTCGTGTAGTTGGTTTTTGTTTGCCATTTGTTAGCTCTTCTACGCTTTTGTTTACATAATACTGGAGTTCATCCAGCATTACTTTATTGTCTTTGTTGTAATCAGCTTTACGTTTTGCAATTGCTTGTAGCAGGCAATGAGTGAACACACCATTATTCCATTGATTACTTTCTAAAGCATATTGACTTCCCATGGATGCACCTATAATGGAAGTGCCTGAAGAGTTGCTTCCAGATGCAAATAATTCTTTCGAGAACATAAGACTAAGTTCATTCTGGCTGAGCGAAGTGGTGCCCGAACGAAATGTAATGCCTGATGATGTATTTGAACTGTTGGTTACGATCTGTTTTGCATCCTTTTTTTCAATGTCTCCACTATGGCAGGCGTCGATGAAGAAAAGTTTTTGCCGTGCCTTACAGTTTTCCAGAACCCCCTGGATTTTTTCGTATGGTATACCTTTTTGTTCGGGTTGGTTGAAATCAACATCATAGGAAGAAAGATAATAATCAAGGTCTTTGTTCAGTATACCATGCCCTGCATAAAACAACATAACCACATCGTTTTTTGAAGCGCCTGAAAGTAATTTTTCTATTTCGCCTGTAATGCTTGCGGTTACCTGGTCGTTAAGATATAATACCTTGTAAACATTCTGGTACATTTTGGACCCGGATAACATATTGAAAACATCTTTGGCATCTTTATCCGCGTAGTTAAGGTTTTTATCGGATTGCTGAAATTTGGCTGAACCAATACAGATAAGATAGAGATTAGCTTTGTTGTTTGTTTTGTTTTTTTTGGTGAATGAAATCTTGTCGGAAAAGCCACCTGAATTATCTGAAGCAAATAACTCTATTTTGTTCTCACCGTTGGCAAGCTCAATGGTATATTTTAATTCAACTTCATTTTTGTTTTGTGGAACAATTATTTTTTCGTCAACACCATTCAGAAAGAGGCGGATATCTTTTATAGTAGACAAACTGCTTTTTACACGGATGTTTAATCCTAGTTTTCCATTCAGAATTTCTTCCTGCGTAGCCTGTAAAGTAATATCTGATTCAAGGTTGTCGCTATTAGCCGCGGTTTTTCTCTCCCGTTTCTCATAACTATGTTCTATTGCAGCAGCAAGGATTGGGTCATGCTGCGGAATGATTTTGATCACCTGGTCGGGACGATTATATTCAGCATCCATTTGGAAATTGGGAAGGATCCTGCTGCCTTTAACACAGTTAAGCGCGTTGAAGATCTGTTTAGTTCCAAAATAATAGCCGTTAGGCAATAAATGAATGTATGTATTGGTGTTCAGAATAATACTTGTGAAAAGTGCTTTACCGGTATTCAGATCATAATGAGCAATTTTTCCGTCGAGATGGGCGACACTCACATATCTGAATGCTTTATTTATTCGAATTGCGGTAATTGGTGAGGCGTTTCCGGTTTCGATGATCCTGGCATCTTCATTTTTTTGCTTAATAGAAAATACAGTACCACCGGTGTTTGGATTAAACACTTCTATCCCGTCAAATGAATCAGCAGTTTGTTGAATAGAGGCGATATAGGTGGAAAATGAACCATTCGTTCCTGCATATGCAACCTCCTTGGTGCTGAAGGTGTTTTTCAGCATGTTCCATCTACCCGACACCTTTGATTGACTATTAAGATAAGTAAGCATTACAACTGAGTCACCACTCGCACTATCAATGGAAACATTCTCCATTTTTTCTTTAGTGTTTAATCGTTTCGAAACATTGTTGGTGTAGTTGTAGCTAATAATTTCAGATCCACGGATCATGTATAAAATGGTTCCATCAGCAGAATAATAAATGCGTTCTGTAGGCTTGTTCGGCCCTTTGAATTGGCTTTTCAATTCGCCGGACTTTAGATCTATAATGTAGATCTCACCCAATTCATTTCCAACAACCAAAAACTGCTTGTCGTTCGATAGGTACATGGCAGAAACGGCAGATCTCCCCAGCTTATATGCTTTTACTTTGTTTCCATTATAGTTCGCCGTCACAATATCGCCTCTGTCTGTTGAGACAAGAAACTGTTTTTTGCTCCTGTCAAGCAAAAGAATACCAGTGTATTTTTTCATGGTGGCCTGATCAAACAATTGTTTGTCTTTGTTTAGCCCATTGGGTTGTTTAACGGAGCGGATTACTCCAAGCCCGTATTGTGTAAACAGCGTGTCTCCCGCTTGTATGGTGCTTTTAAGTGTAAATCCCGCAACGATATTTGAATCTTTCAGTTGTTCTTTCGTTTTCGTCTTAATTTCAGGAGAAGCAGAACTAACGGAATCCATAAAACTGCCTATGGTTTCTGCAAAAGATTTTGTGCTGTAAATAGTTTTGATCTTTTTTCCGGTAGAACTTTGCCATACGTACACCGCATTTTCCCTGGATGCTGAAGAAAACAGCAATTCATTGTCGGGACTGAGGTATAGTGTTTTGATTGCGGAAGTATGCCCGGTTTGCAACTCAAAACTGATTTTTTGAGCTGAGCAGGGTTTTAAAAACAGAAAGGTGATTATGATTAGTCCGTATTTCGCGAAATCCTTCATCAATTGCGAAATTAAACATTTAAAATTCTCATGCAATAATAAATAGATACGGATGCATCTTTTCAAATCAGATGAGATGTTTGTCTTATATTTGTATCCCTTAGTACAAAGAAAATCCATGAAAACATCTGAAATAAATTTTAAAGTAACGGTTGATGAGAACCATTTGCCGCAAAAGCTGGAATGGGAAGCAAAAGATGCCGGTGAAAGGAGCGAATGCAATAGTATTATGCTGGCAATGTGGGATGCTAAAGAAAACAACACCATGCGTATTGACCTGTGGACGAAAGATATGACCGTTGATGAAATGAAAAAATTCTATCACCAGAATATCATTACACTTACTGATACATATGTTCGTGCTACAGGAGATGAAGCAACTGCTAATAAGGTTCGCGATTTTTTCAGGGACCTTGGAAAAGGCATGGGGGTTATTGGATAAAGAAGAAAATACCGGCTAAATAAATAGCCGATACTTTCTTTTTGCTGTTTGTTGTTCTTCGTTTCTGAATCGGTAACAATTATTTAGTCAAAGCAGCATATTTTTGCGAACCGTTGCTGCAAAAGCAATTCGACTCAATGATGCGGATATCTAATTGAAGTTGAGAAAAGTTTTTTAGCACAAGGCTCGTTGGAGTGTGATAAAAAGCACTGGTTTCCCATGGCTCCGTACCTTCTTCTTCCTGCACAGCTCTGCTATCTCCCAGGTTAATCAGTTTTGAACTGTTTATTTTGAATGTTGTTGAAGCCAGTTTGTTGAGCTCAGCAAGCTCGCTTTTCAATTTAGTTAATGATAGTGATGGCTTACGGTTTTTTTCGTCATCAAACAACATTTTTGTCGGGATATCGAAATTATCCTGTAGGTTGAGATCGTAATAATCTATTTTTTTTGTCTCAACCCCGTTTACGCCGCTTGCCAGCTTCACTTTAAAACCTTCGATTTTTTCACATAAATCTGCACACTTTTCGCGGAGTAGTTGAAGATCCTTACTGTTAGTGCTTGTATCGGATGTGATTGCATCGTAAACTTTATTGTTCTGCTCGGTAAGATAATCGTAAGCATCCGAAACTTCCTGGTTAGAATACGCTATCGAATTCTGGATCTTGATACTTGGCCTTGAATTTACCAGCGTCAGGAATAAACCACAACCAATGACTAATAGTACGGTTGAAACAATAGTGTTTACCCTGGTTTCAGGATTACGGATACCGCTGAAGAAAAAAATGGGAATGAAGAGGAAAACCATTATACCCATGCAGATCAGTGCCATCATATTCGCTCCCGGCCAATGCATTACTTTAAAAAGAATGCTTAAACTGATGAGTGTGGCGCAAATGGATCCAAGGCCAATGATCAGCTTGTCTTTCCCTTTTTGTTTTTCCTTTATTTTTAATGTGAAGAACATGGGAAGAAAGATCAAGCTGCTCGAACCTATTCCCAATACCAGGAAGAATGAAGCCCCTGGCCAGTGCATAAATTTAAAAAAGATGCCTGCGATCATCAACAAAGCGGAAACGATGCCGCTGCCTATCATTATTTTTTTCATAGTGTAGTAATGTTTAAAAATTTGCAGGGAAATGGTTTCTTCTTCAATTTCCCACAATTCGTGTTTGTAGAATTGTTTTATGGTTCGTTGATAGAAGCTCTCGAAGTCCCCGTTTACTTCGAGATTTTGTTCAATGAGACAACAGACATGATCGAGGAGGTTATACTGCAGGTCCTCCATCTCAACTCCACGTGCACGAATGTCGTTGAGGATAAAATCTATTTGTTTATCACTGATGCTATACATTGGATGTATGATTGCTGATATATGATTTTTGATTTCTGATATTTCCTATCATTTAATTATATTCCACATCAGAAATCAGACATCTTACATCAAATATTACTTGTCCCAATTCCTAATAAAAATTTCATCGTATTCATATAATCTGCAAACTCATTCACCTTGTCTTTAGATGTTACTTTTCCTTTTGAGCTGAGCTTGTAATATTTTCTTACACGTTTTCCAATGTATTCAGTTTCTGTTTCCAGTAAACCATCAGCTTCCAAAGCGTGAAGTGTTGGATACAAAGCTCCTTCTGTTAACTGAATTTTGTCGTTGGTGAGCTCTTTCACTTTTTGAGTGATCTCGTAACCATACATACG
>DASWXS010000276.1:0-3224 GCA_036405375.1 Bacteroidia bacterium | reverse complement strand
AAAGATAATAAGGTGATTTTTAGCAACAACATTAAAACAGTCGTCAGCACTATAAATCCATACCTGGTCGAGGGCGAAATAGTATATGTGGAAAGCCGACAAAAACCGCTTGCTCATTTTCCTGAAATGAACTTTGGAAATATGCCTGCAGATGGTGGTAAACTTTTATTTACCACCGAAGAAAAAAATAAATTTATATCAGATGAGCCTTTATCAGAAAAGTATTTCAAAAAACTCATTTCGGCTTACGAATTTTTAAATGGTCTTGAAAGGTGGTGTTTATGGCTTGAAGGTTGTACGGAACAAGAAATCAATTCCATGAAATTGGTAAAAAGTAGGGTTGATCAGTTAAAACAGATCAGGAAAAATTCGTCCAGGCCATACCTGGCATCAATCCCACATTTATTTGCCCAGATTACACAGCCCACTAATAAAGAATTCATCCTGATTCCACGCCACTCATCCGAAAACAGGAAATACATTCCAATGGGACTTTTCAATTCCGACAACAAAGCTCATGACAGCTGCCTGATAATTCCCACCAACAATGCTTATTTATTTGGGATTCTTACCTCTTTAATGCATATGGTTTGGACAAAATCCGTTGCAGGAAGAATCAAATCTGATTTCAGATATTCGAAAGATATAGTTTATAATAACTTTCCATTCCCGCTTATAACTGCACATCAAAAACAAGAGCTTGATAAATTTACATATAGAGTATTGGAAGAACGTGAAAAACATCCCGAAAAAACCTTAGCTCAACTCTATGATCCCCGCAAAATGCCAGGGGGCTTACGTGAGGCGCATCATCAGCTGGATCTTTCAGTAGAACAGTGTTACAGAAGTAAGCCCTTCGAAACCGATGAAGAACGCATAGAGTATTTATTTAAACTTTATGAGCAAATGATGGCCGAAGAAAAAGACAAAGGCACCTTGTTTGAAATAAATACCAAATCAAAAAAAATAAAAAAGAAGTTGAATGCCTGATATAGTACATGTAACATACAACCAAACTGGTCAAAGCTCCGCCACGAATAAATATGGAATGCGTGAAATGCAGGAAAAAGCATTTCAGGCCCGGGATGCACAGTTCTTACTATTAAAAGCACCACCTGCTTCGGGAAAATCCAGAGCATTGATGTTTATCGCACTTGACAAACTTATTAACCAGCGAATAAAAAAAGTAATCGTTGCCGTTCCTGAAAAATCCATCGGCGCTTCTTTTAGTCCAACCAATCTAAGTAAATATGGTTTCTTCGCCGATTGGAATCCGGATGACAAATATAATTTATGTACTATAGGCTCAGACGCCAGCAACGGTAAAGTACAAGTATTTAAAACTTTTATTGATAATGATGAAAAAATACTGATATGTACGCATGCAACATTGAGGTACGCCGTTGATCAATTAGAAGAGGAAAAATTCGACTCCGTTCTTTTAGCTATCGATGAATTTCATCATGTTTCTGCCGATGGTGATAATCGACTGGGAGAATTGCTCAGAGGCATTATGACAAAATCAAGTGCTCATATTATAGCTATGACCGGCTCTTACTTCCGTGGCGATAGTATCCCTGTTTTAATGCCTGGTGACGAGGCTAAATTCACCAAAGTGACTTACAATTATTATGAGCAATTAAATGGTTATACTCATTTAAAGTCATTAGGAATTGGTTATCATTTTTACCAGGGAAAGTACACCGATGCAATTCTTGAAGTTCTAAATACAGACAAAAAAACAATACTCCACATTCCCAATGTTAATGCAGGTGAATCTACGAAGGATAAATACAGCGAAGTTGATTTTATAATTGATCAAATTGGCTCAGTAGAAAAAACAGATTCTTCAACAGGAGTTATTTATGTAAATCGAAAGACTGACAATAAAATCATTAAAATTGCCGACCTCGTAAATGACAATCCAAAGGATCGCGATAAAATTCAGAATTACCTGAAGAATATAAAATCTGCTGATGACATAGATTTAATAATAGCCCTGGGAATGGCAAAAGAAGGCTTCGACTGGCCTTATTGTGAACATGCGCTAACAGTTGGCTATAGAGGTTCATTAACCGAAATTATACAGATCATTGGCAGGTGCACAAGAGATAGTGAAAACAAAACTCATGCGCAATTCACTAATCTCATTGCCCAGCCCGATGCAAACAACGATAGAGTGAAAACAGCAGTAAATGATATGTTGAAAGCAATTACTGCTTCCCTGCTAATGGAACAAGTTTTGGCGCCAAATTTTAAATTTAAAGCCAGGATCCCGGATGATAACCAACAACAGCCAGGAACCATTAACATCTGGGGCCTAAAAACTCCCAGCTCTCAAAGGGTAAAAAATATAGTAGAACAGGATTTGAATGACCTGAAAGCAGTAATATTGCAGGATAGCAGTATGCAAAAGGCAATGCCAGGGAATGTAGATCCGGAAGTGATTAATAAAGTCTTCATCCCAAAAATCATCCAGGTCAGATATCCCGAACTTTCTACCGAAGAAATTGACCAGGTACGCCAGCAGGTGGTTATTGATTCGGTCATTAAAGCAGGGCATATCGAACAACAGGGCGACAAACGTTTTATCCGAATGGCCGACAAGTTTGTGAACATTGATGACATTCATATTGACCTGATAGATTCAGTAAATCCGTTTCAGAAAGCCTTTGAGATTTTATCAAAATCGGTAACACCAAAAGTATTGAAGGTAATCCAGGATACAATTGAAGCAACCAGGATTTCAATGGACTTTGAAGAAGCGAAAATTCTTTGGCCGAAAATCCTGGAGTTTCAAAAAACATTCAATAAAGAACCTAATCTTCACTCAAACGATCCCCTGGAACGACGGATGGCGGAATGCATTATATATTTAAAGGAAGAAAAAAGAAAAAAGGCAGCAAGTGCAAGCGGATAAGAATAAAATACTGGAGGAGATATTTACAAATGATCCGTTTGGTCTGCTCAATGTGAAGGCAAGCTCTTCTGCATCTTATTCGGCCGACGAAAGGCTCCTTAAATCATTCCGGGAGATAAATGCATTTATTGAAAACAACAAGAGGGAACCCGAACCAGGAAATGGCACCCAGGAATACATACTTTACTCGCGCCTAAAAAGTATCAGGGGAAATAAAGAAAAATCAGAATCCCTAAAACCATTTGATAGTTATAACTTATTGGAATATGCAAAAAAAGAAATAAACTCCATCGAGGATATATTA
>DASWXS010000275.1:0-1553 GCA_036405375.1 Bacteroidia bacterium | reverse complement strand
CACAAACCTATACCATTGGCGAAAAAGCAGAAGTGTATTATCAACCCGATGATAAATGGTACAGTGCAAAAATTATTGCTGATAACGGAGATAACACTTACAAAGTGCATTACGATATTGATAACACGGTGCAAAATTATGTGCCCATCAATAGGATAAGGAAAATTGCGGAAGCCAACAACAGCAACGGTTCTAAAGAAAATAAAACATCGGGGAGTGTAGGAGTAACGGCAAGTTCGCAAAATATCTGCTTCACTCAAATGGAGAAAGATATAGTGGAATATATTAATAACAAACGCAGGGAATTAAGTTTAAATACATTATCGCTTTCTGAAAATCTGATTTTAACTGCCAATAAAAATGTACAGGAAAGTATAAACAAAACTTATCTTTCTTATGCACCAAAAGATTTGTTTAGATATGTGGGAGAGTCGGAAAAAATTCAATATTCAACCACCAGTAATAGTGCGCAGGATATTTGGATGGGGTTAAAAAACAAAAGTAAATATGATAAAAAGTACCAGGTTTTATTTAACGATGATGAATACAAAAGCAAACAGTGGAATGCAATAGGAATATGTATCCGTTCTATCCAGGACGCACAATATGGAACAATGTCTTCTATCTGTATAATTACCGGCACTGTACAGGAAAAGAACATAGAGGTTAATGTTTGTGATGGTGAAGCTCCTTCCTTTGAGGTAAAGGCCGCTCAGTTAACTGCCTTGCCCCAATGGCCGGTATTTGAAATATCAACTGATGCAACTTTTACGTACAGCGTTGACTATCTTGATAACACAGGGAAATGGCAGGAAGAGTATACAGAAAGAGAGAACGCCGGTAATAAGATTAGATACATCGACCTGAAAACACACACTTACAGTTATAACAAAGACAAGGGAATTAAAAAATACCGTATCTCCATTATTCAGTATAGCCCCGCAATTATTTTAGATAAGTGGAAATGGCATGAATTTGAAGTTGACGCGTCAGGAACAGATACTATACGCGAAAAAAAGATCCTCTTCCCGGGTAATAGCATTGCAGAGTTGAATGAATACCTGGAAACACGTGATGTTAATAATCCGGATGGCTGGGAAGTAAAAGATGAAAATGCCCAGGGCAAAATATATACAACAAAAATGCAGGAATCGATGCTGCATCGGGCTGTAAAACAGGATAACCTTGCTGCAACTGAATATTTGCTGAAGAAAGGTGCCAGCATTTATGTGTTAACTAATTTCAAGGAATCAGCCTTTGATTTTTGTGAGTCTGATGAAATGTTTAAACTGCTATTGACCACTAAGCCTGATATGTCAAAATTAAATGAGAATAAGGACTGGCTGAGTATCTATGCAGGAAATTGCATGTACGAAGGAGTGAAGTACATGATAGAAGAACTCAAAACACCGGTTGAATTTCAAAGTAAAACATCCAAAAAATTTAATAAAACGCCTTTGAGTGATGCAGTAAGTGCTCACACCCGCCTTTTTGCGGAACAGGAAGAAGATCAAAATAAATTGAGCAAAAAAGAAAAGGTGGTAGAATACCTC
>DASWXS010000274.1:0-2501 GCA_036405375.1 Bacteroidia bacterium | reverse complement strand
ATTGGGGCTTTTATGTTATTTACTTTTTTGCTTGCCAGGTTGTCCATTCCCAGGTTCTTAAGTAATTCGTCAAACTTATCTGTAAGTTTTACTTCATACTTGTTGCCATTCACTTTCACCAGAACGGTTTTATCTTCTTTGTTTATTTTGATGATATCAGCAGAATAGGATTTGCTATCATGAAGAATATGAAACTCTCCCGGTGATACTTCAATAGAATCTATATTGATGGCTTTTCCATCCAGTTTCCATTGGTCCTCTTCCTTTTCAATCTTATAAGCTGTATTGTTTACTTGTGCTGTGTACATATTGCAAATATAAGGTTTTACACGTATGAAAAAAGAACAATAGCCGTTAAAAAATGTATTGTATCCCGGTTGATATAAAGCAGTTTCCTACTGTTTAACATTTTCATAAGGCAATTCACACATTATTTATTATTTTTGAATTAATCTCATTTGCTTTCTCTTAATTTGTTCCGATAAACATCCGTACAAAAAAACGGTATATGAATTCAAAACCCAAAATACTTGTTGTTGACGACCGGCCCGAAAATATTAAAGCCATACAAGTAGTGCTACAGGACCAGGAAGTGGAATTGATCACCACAACAAGCGGTAATGACGCACTCAAAGCAACTTTACACCACGAATTTGCGCTGGCCCTCCTGGATATCCAGATGCCGGAAATGGATGGATTTGAGCTGGCAGCTATTTTAAGGGAAGAAGCAAAAACAAGCCACCTTCCTTTCATTTTCATATCAGCTGTTTACACCGATAATTTTAATGTATTTAAAGGTTATGAGAAAGGTGCCTTCAGTTTTATTACCAAACCTTTCCAGCCGGAAATCCTGGTTAATAAAGTAAAATTCTTTGTGGAGAAACACCAGCAAGAATTACAGTTACACAAACTAAATGAAACACTGGAGGAAAAGAATAAGGAGCTTCAGTTTATAAACAGGGAGCTGGAATCATTCTCTTATTCTGTTTCTCACGATTTGCGTGCACCATTAAGAGCTGTAAACGGATATTCAAGAATACTGAAAGAAGAATATGCCTCTTACCTGAATGAAGAAGGCAACAAATTACTTGGCAACATACAGTACAATGCAAACCGTATGAATTCGCTTATCGACGATCTGCTTGCATTTTCGAGGATGGGAAGAAAGGAATTACAGAAAACAGATGTGGACATGGACTCGATAGTACATGAAATAGCCAGCGAATTAAAAGAGGCAACACATCACAAAGCTACCGTAACTATTTCTTCTATTCTACCCGCCGAAGCTGATCAATCGCTGATCAGGCAGGTGTGGATAAATCTTATTTCAAACGCTATCAAATACTCAGAAAAAAAGGAGCACCCGGTTGTAGAAATAGGTTCCGAAAAAACAGAAAACGGCACCATGTATTTTGTGAAAGATAATGGCGCAGGTTTCGATATGGAATATGCTTCCAAACTTTTTGGTGTATTTCAGCGCCTGCACGACCAGGATGATTTTGAAGGTACCGGTATTGGCCTGGCGATTGTTCAACGCATCATTAATCGTCACGGAGGCAGAATATGGGCCGATGCGAAGGTAAATGAAGGAGCAAATTTTTACTTCACATTACCAGCAGCAGACTAACACCCTCTTTCATAAAAAGTAAAAAATAGAACATATAATCGGAAATTATCCGATTATATGTGAAATAAATTGCATTTTTTGATAAATTAACTCTGTTTAATCGGATTTTTTCCGATCTTTGTGTCAAAATATTACAAAATGGAGTTAAGAAAACTAGCGAAAGAATTTGGTGATGCTCCTTTTTCCAGGCACCTGATCCTCGAAATGCTCAAAGATTACAAGCGTCCCAACGACAAAATAAATGAGTTGGTAAAAAGCGGAGAGCTTATCCCCATCAAAAGAGGACTTTATATTGCTGGTCAAAAAACCGATTTACCCGTTCCCGAACCTTTTTTAATAGCAAACCATCTGCGAGGGCCAAGCTATGTTTCATCCGAAGCAGCATTATCCTATTGGGGTTTCATACCCGAACGTGTGTATGAAATAACTTCCTCTACAATGAAAAAAACAAAAAAATACAGTACACCAGCAGGCAGGTTCAATTACCAATATCTTCCTTCTCCCTATTATTCGTTTGGCATAGAAAGCATAGAGCTAAAAAAAAAACAAACAGTACTCATTGCCTCACGCGAAAAAGCAGTGTGCGATAAAATAATTCTCACATCAGGCATTATACTTAGGAGCCCACGTCAAACAAAGGATTTTTTACTCGAAGATCTTCGTATGGATAAAAGCATGTTGCAAAAATTAGACACGAATATTATTTATTCCTGGCTCAGCGATGCTCCTAAAAGAAACAGCCTCGAAATGCTCATCAAAACACTTAAAGAATTATGATCAAAGAATGGATAGCAGAATATAACCCAAAGAACGAAGAGGAAACCTTAGCTGCATTACGCGAGATTATGCAGGAAATAGTTTTGGCAGGTTTGTC
>DASWXS010000273.1:0-14405 GCA_036405375.1 Bacteroidia bacterium | reverse complement strand
CAGTATCTATCAACTGGAAGCGCAAGAAAGTTTGTATGTAGCTGTTTCCAAAGAATTCACTGAAATAATTTCAATAGCTATTTCCGAGTACGGGAACATAAAAAATGTTCCCGCCTATAAAACCGTTAAAGGTATTCTCCTCTCCCATATAGACAATCACTTATACCTTGATGAAAACGCAAAGGAAAGTGATGTTGTTATAAATTCTTTACGTGTAAAATAACCGCTTTTCTTTATCTCTTACTTCCATAGCTAATGATTACTTTTGTTACATGACTATTTCATCATTAGCAGACCAATTAAAAGAATTAAAAAGTGAAACCAATCACCGGGCAACACTTAAAGTCTACAATCTTTTAGAGAACAATAAAAAAACATTTCTTCAGTATCTCGAAGAAGATTCCTTTATTATGCTGCTTAAAAACTTTGAAAATCTCGCAAATGAAAATCCTCGCGAACATTCCGGTGAAAACTACAAAAGCGAGTACAAAAAGAATATTGAGCTGTTGATGTTTTATCTCGACAAAATAATCTGATGCCGCAGCCTAATTTTGAACGTATGTTGCAGCTGGCAGAGGATGTATTTGCTGTAAAAAATGACCCTGATCAACTCGACGTGGATGAGCATGTAATTAAGCATCTCATCAGCTTACACCCATCCTGCGTTTCTGAATTTGCGGATGATAATGGACCGGTGGTATGGATCCTGGTTATTCCCACTACTTATGCAATTATGAATAAGTTCCTTCAAAAAGAAATTACGGAACAACAACTCTGTGATCTTTCTCAACCGGGAGATACGTTTGAAACTTTGTACTTATGCTCTGCTATGGTATTACCCGAATATCGTTCCAAAGGAATTGCCAAACGCCTGAGTATTGAAGCAATTGAAAACATCAGGAAAATCCACACTATTAAAGCACTTTATGTATGGCCCTTCAGCAAAGAAGGCAATGCCCTGTCAGAAACAATTGCGAAAACAGTTGGTTTACCACTTTTTAAAAGAGCATAAGAATAAATCTTTGCGTACTTTTACAACATCATAAACACGGAAAGCCGTGATCGCCAACATCTACTCCTTATACAGAACATCTTTCAAAGGTTTATCAAAAGAAACCTGGTTGTTGTCTGTGATCATGTTGATCAACAGGAGTGGTACAATGGTAATTCCATTTATGACACTTTACCTTACCAGCAAAGAAATGCATCGTACGCTTAGCGAAGCCGGCTTTGTAATTGCATTATTTGGAATGGGCGCTATTATTGGCGCATACTTTGGCGGCAGGTTCTCTGACAAGATAGGTTTTCAGAAAGTACAACTTATTACTCTGTTTTGTGGAGGGATCCTCTTCATTATATTGGGACAGGTAAAATCCTACCCGCTCATTTGCACCTGCACATTTATTTTAAGTACGGTTAACGAAGCATTCCGGCCTGCGAACTCATCAGCCATTGCTTTTTACAGTTCTGCAAAAAACAGAACCCGCTCCTACTCGCTTAACCGAATGGCAATCAACCTGGGTTGGGCAGTTGGTGCTTCCATTGGCGGGTTCATTGCTGCATATAATTACGAACTGTTATTCTGGGTAGATGGTTTTACTAACATTGGTGCAGCAATTCTGTTATTCGTTGTGCTAAAACCTGCTCATCAGAAAAAGCAGGAAGAAAAAAAGATGAGTGAAGAAGTGACTGTTGCTCATTCAGCTTACAAAGACAAAACCTATTTGTGGTTTATTGTATTAGTCACTCTTTTTGCATTTTGCTTCTTTCAGTTATTCACTACCATTCCTAAATATTTCAGAGACAATCTGCACTTAGATGAACGTTACATTGGTTTTGTAATGGCCCTGAACGGATTATTGATTGTTGCGTTAGAGATGGTTCTGATATTCATGCTGGAAAAGAAAAACAAAAACCTCCAGATCATTTCGATTGGATTGATTGTTTGTTCTATTTCCATTCTTGTACTTATTATTCCCGGACCGGCAAAGATCATTTCACTGATAATGATCGTACTCATTACAATTGGTGAAATCATGGCCATGCCTTTTATGAATACCTTTTGGACAATGCGATCAAATGAGAAGAATCGTGGACAGTATGCAGCACTTTATACCATTGCCTGGGGATTTGCACAAACTACTGGTCCATATCTTTGTTCCAAATTGGTAGAACTTACCAGCTTCAATACGATGTTTTGTGTACTTGCTGGTTTACTATTGTTCGGAGCTTTTTTCTTTTATCAATTACGTGACAGGTAAATTTATTGGGTTAAAACTTCCTTTGCATTGGCAAGCATCACATCCAATGCCTTTTTATCAAACCACTGCCCGTCTTTTACCACTCCAAGTATGCTACGCGTATTTGAAATACTTTCCAACGGGTTTTTGTCTAGCAAGATTAAATCCGCATCTTTTCCCATTTCTACCGTTCCCTTATCCTTTTCTATTCCAAGGTAAGTTGCCGGGTTCTTTGTTGCTGCTTCCAATGCACCAAAAGGACTTAAACCTGCTTTTACCAATGTTTCCAATTCATCATGAATAGCAAATCCCTGCACCAGGAACCATTCCGGAGAATCTGATCCTGCCATTAACTTTACCCCAGCCTTCCATAACTGGAAAGTCATCTTTTTACGAATATCAATGTACTTTTTACGCTTGTCTTCAGAAGGAGCTTTCTTCCAATAATGCGCTCTTACTTCCCACCTGTCTTTCAGTATTTCTGAAGGAATGTAAGCATAATCGGGACGCTGCATGTATTGCTCTTTTGTAATACTATCAGCAAATGATGAAAAGAAAAAGTAATTGGTTGGAGTAACATAGATTCCCGCTTCTTTTACTTGTTTAACTAGTCCGGGAATTTTTTTCTCATCGAGAAAAGGTACCGTTTCCCAGGCACGTTTTCTCCAGATATTCATATCTGAAACCGATTCTCCATGATTATATGATGTATCGGGAAGCAGCATATCAATGAATTCATCCATATGCTCTATCTGTTGTTTTGCTTTTAGCGCAGCAGGGAATTTTACCAGTGGCCCCACATGACCGGTTACTTTTATTCTTTCTTCTTTTGCTGTTTTGATAATAGCATCATACACATCTTTCTTCACCATAAAGGTGATTTTAATTTCATCATAACCTGCAGCTTTACATCTTTTTACAGCAGTAACTGCCTCATCAGGGGTTTTACAAATTTCAGCAAATACTTTACCCGGCCATGGGTAATTACCAACAAATTGTGGACTCGACACGAACAACTTCGGCCCTTTCCATTTACCATCAGCCACATTTTTCCTGGCTTCCAGGTAAACCGGATCTCCACATTCTATACGCACTGTAGTAAGCCCGTTTGCCAGCATTACCTGCAACTCCTGCTCACAGGTATTTGCATTGCTTCCCTGCTCGTAAAAGAAATGAGCATGCATATCAAATAAACCTGGTATAAGATACTTTCCACTACCATCGATAGTTTTTAATTCTTTAGGAAGTATGATCTTTTTTGATGAACCAATTTGTGCAATCTTTCCTTCTTTAATAATAACAATCTGATTTTTCAAAACTATTTCCTTATTCATTGGAATCACGTTTACGTTAGTGATCGCAAAAGAATTTATTTCAGTACCTCCAGGTGTATGCATTACAAATGCAAGTGAAGCAAACACCAGAAATATAATAAAACTATAAACTACTTTTTTCATACTACTTCAAATCATTAACTTCTTTCATCCATTTAATAATCTCGTCAGTGATCTTGGTATTAAAATTCCCCTTTGTATATTGTTGTGTACGGAAATTCTCAACAGCCTCTTTATAAGTTTTACTCACCATCATAAAATGATCAAGATCATCAATCTGAACGCGCGTTGCTGTTCCCGGATGCGCTTCGTTCACGGTTTGTTCGATCAATATTGGTTCAATAGGAGCGCATTGTTCGTAATCGGTTCCGCCATTAATAACCAATACGGGACAATTGGTGTTTTTCCACGATTCGGCAAGATTCAGGGAATCAATCTGTTGCCAGAAACGCCAATGACGTCCCCACATATTATTACTTGTAGTTTTGTACTCCATTTCACCAGCAACGATCTCTTTGTATTCCGGAATTTCATACAATTGCTTCAGCGTTTTTTTAAGAACAAAAAACTCGAAATATACTTTCTGGATTTGACGTATGAATTTCTCTGTTTCTTCATAACTCATTCCCTCCAGTAACGGTTTCTGCACACGATGCATTTCGAGTAAAAACTCACTCCATGGTCTGAAAACCGTTCCAAAAACCATCACTCCTTTAGGAGAATGACGCTTCGCGATCTCCGGCGCAACCATGCCCCCAAGGGAGTGGCCCCAGATATAGAGTTTGCTCTTATCCACAAAAGACAGAGTTTCCATGTATTTATATCCTGCATCGAAACTTTCGATATCAGTTACCAGGTCGGCTTCAAAACATGATTCGCAATCATAACTATCACCTAAACCGGATTTCTCGACTGTAACCACAGCATAACCATTTTTCAACCACTCATTAATCAGCTTCCCATTGTAACCCGTGCTATAGTTTTCAATACTTCCGCAGCCATATCCCGGAATAAGCAATACGCAAGGAAGATTGTCTTTGCCTTTTGGTTTTCTTACAATCGTACGGAGATACCCTTTTCTGAATTTCACCCAGTCATAAGTAATATCTGCAATATCTGATTTTTCATAAGGACGCATCACTGCTTTACCGGGAAGTGATACTTTCTTTCCATTCCTTATCACATCAAAACTAACTTTATCATCAGCTCTGAACTGTGTTGCAACAGTCGTATATTCCTGAATGGTTTTAACACTGTTACTATTTAAGCTGGTAACTACATCTCCCTTTTTAATTTTCAAAGCAGAGCCAGTTGTTTCCGGAATTACAGAATCAACCTGTAGACCGTTTTCAACAGGTTTAAGCAGTAAACCCATGATTGCCTTACGCGATTTCTGTTGTGCAGATAAACCAAGGGCCAATAAAACACCAGTAAGTAAAAGTAGATTTCTCATGGGTTGTAACAACTTAATTAATATCTTTTCCCTCTTCCAACTTCTTTATCATCCCTTCCAGGTAATTCTTATTAGTTGCATCAGGAGCCAAGGATAATGCTGCTTTTGCGCTTACAATTGCATTTTTGAAATCGCCATTCGCGGAATATCCTCTTGCCAGTCCAACCGAAGTAGTGAAGTCTTTCGGGTATTTTTTAGCATTCATCTTAAATATCTCCAGCGCTTCTGCAGATTTTTTCTCAATGATCAACTGTTTGCCATAATTATGCAGATCATCTTTCGTTGCTAATGGAAATGCTCCCTTTTTTGAAGCCTCAGCATCTGTAGTTTTCCCCAGTTTTTCCTGCACTTTTGATTTAGCAATCATAATCTGGAAGTTATTATCAAACTGCAGGGCTACGTTACACCATTCCAGTGCTTCTTCCATGTTTACATTATTTCTCAGGCAGAAGTTCACACCCTCGATCCATGATTTCCAATCAAAACCTTTATCTGTTTTCAGAGCTTGCTTGTATTCGTCCAATTGAGTTTTCACCAGGTCAACCTCCACTTTAAACGGGATCATCAGCTTTTCCCATTTCATTGCAATTGTTGCGGCTTCTTTTTTCTGCTCAGTGAATTCATAGGTAAGCCATTCCATACTTTTATCAAGAGCAACGTTCTTTACTTTTACGCGCAACGCATCATTCTTCTCATCATAAAAATAATTTCCCCATGAATCATTATCTTTTGAAAAGATAACGGTTGATTCTTCCTTACCATAAGCTATAAAAAAGCCATATTTCCCTGCAGGAAGATCCTTACCTTCAATTTTCACATCTGTAGAAAATTCAATGGTTGTATTTTCGTTGGCTCCTGCACGCCACGGGGCATTAGTGCTGGTTCCGTAATCTTTACTGATATCAGTAAATCCCTCATAAACTATATTTGTTCCGTAGATCTTACCTTCACGTCCTTTTACACCTGGTCTGTCGTAATTAATAACAACGTCTGTAATGCCAATCCTTTCCCCAACCATTGCCTTTCGGTTATCACCAGGTGCAGGCTTTTTAAAAATTCTTACCTGCGCATGCACGTGACCGGAATACACTGTAAGTAACAATACAAAAACGGATAGTTTGAAAAAAGGATTAATGGTTCTCATAATTTAATTTTTATACTTCAAAAATACTATGAGAAAGGAAGGATTTATTAAAAACAGTTGGAACGGTAAAAGGAGATGGCTAAATGGTTTATAGAAAAAATAAAAGCCGCCCCGGGTAGTTGGGACGGCTTTAGGTTTTGGTTTGTTTGTTGTTTTTAGTCCAATTTCACGCGGCTGAACCAGATGTTTTTTCCTTTTTTATCCGCACCAAAGAATACTACATTTCCATTTGCTCCTTTAAGGAAAGGAAAGTTCTCATCGAGATAGTATTTTGGATCATCTTTTACCATACCCAATGTTGTTACATTACTGATTCCTTTTCCATCCGTTTTAATTTGAGCCAAACGTGCATAAGTTAGCGGGCGACCAGCTTTATTGTAGGCATCAATTTCCTTCATGAACAAATACATATTTGAAGCATTGTCGCCTGGAAGCATAAGCGTAGGCATAGGTTTTAATTCGCCAGCATCACTTTTGGTAAGTTTATCAATTCCATAGTTGGCTTTTAAATTACCATCCTTATCAAAATGGAACACCATTACATCGGTGTATTTAGTAATTTTCGCTGTTTCGAAATTTTGGCCAGTTACCAGGAAATCTTGGTTAGATGATATGTTATAATCCAGGATTTTGAATTTTTTTCCACTGTACTCAGGAGATTTTTTCTGTGCAGCAGGCTTCATAGCTGTTTTTTCGAATTGCTCAAGGTCAGTAAAAGTACAATACTTTTTATCTCCATCCTTAGTGAGCTTAACTAATTGAACCGCTTTAAATTTTGTTTCAGTTGCCATGGTATAACCCATGTGATTATTTTTAGGAGCGAGTGCAGGTCCAAAAAGATATACATTTCTATCAGCATCACGTACCAATTCATCTATACGCCACTGAGCATTGGTAACTTCGAATGTTTTTTTAACTTCAATGTCAAGGTTACTATTAATCGACAAATAAGTAAATTCATTATTCTTAGGATTTTCAAACTGTTTCCATGCTTTGGGTTGTTCAGTTGGAGCCAATACAAAACCACATCCTGAAACCAATTCTTCTTCTTCATTTTCAGGATTTGGAGTAGAAAACAATCTTGTTAAAGCAATCTGATTAGTATACTGGTTGTCAATTATTTTTTCTTTTATAATTGATCCATCCGATTTGCTGATGCGAAGTAATTTATAATCTGCGGCATCCATTTCCCCTACTTTACCATCTTTTCCGTATGCTCCGGGCTTATAGATTACCAAACAGATCATATCACCTGTTGCACCATCACTATAAGAGCTTAACAGCTGATATTTTGCACCTTCTTCTCCTTTTGGCTTTATTTTATTTAATTGTTTCTCTGTATATAAATATCCACCATACTCCCAGTTCCACGTGTATGTCCTTTCCCATATCTCAATTACAAGTGTTCCCAGCATATTGGCACCAGCAGTCGCAAAAACTTTTGAGTAAGTTTCCGGAGTTTCTACCTTAACTTTTGTTAATCGTTTTCTTGCTACATCATTCAGTAGCTCTTCAGGGGTCATGTTGATAAAGTTAAAATCCTTATCAAACTCATAAGTTTCAAACTTTACCTTTTGCTCAGTTGCCTTTGTAACGTAAATAAGTGTGTACTTATCGTTTTCAAACGTTACGCTTTTTAAAACACCTTTCGCCGATTTTTTAGATAGCTCGTAGGTTTTTTCTAGTTCAATGGTTTGAGCCTTTACACTTGCAGTTCCCAGGAACATTAGTAATGCAGGCACTAAAAATATCTTTTTCATAGCTTTGGTTTTTTGATACACCAAAGATAGAATGCCGGATTGGGATTAATTTCCCGCTTTTTTCCAAATCTTACTAATCGGCAAATTAGTTAAATCACCAGAGCTGAAAATCAAACTCCAGATTCTCCCTCCTGGCAGTCGGAACCTGCTTACCTTTCGAAAGCTCTGCCACTTTATCGTGAACATAATCTTCGATCTCGCTCAGCATAACTTTACCATCTTTATTTTTATCTGCAGCTTTTTCTTTCATTCCTGAAAGGAAACAATAAGTAAATAAACCGTTATTCCAGGTTTTACTTTCCATCGCAAACTCAGCCCCGCCAGCCGATGAAATAATAGTAGCACCTGTCCCTCTTCTGAGGTCGGCAAACAAATCTGTCGCTAATTGTGATGATTGTGATAATCCCATACTACTTTTTGCCTCTACCGAAACATTTCCTGCTGTCCTGAAGTTTATTTCTCCGTCAGAGGTTGCAACTTTGGTGTTTTCTGCCACTGCATATTCATCCTTATCCAGCTCCCCGCTATGGCAACTGTCCATAAAAAACAACTTCTTCACCGGTTTAATCCCATTCAATAATTCTTCCAGCTCCTCATATGCAATTCCTCCATTAGATGGATTATTGAAATCCATGTTATAAGTAGCGAAATAATAATTCATGTTTTTATCAAGCACACCGTGGCCTGCAGCAAATACCATCACTAAATCTTTAGTTTGCGCATTTTTCAAAAATTCTTCCTTCAATTTCAGGATGGCCTCGCGGGTAACCTGTTCATTGGTCAGTTCCTTTACAAATACTTTGTTGTACAATTGACTCTTTTCAAAAAAATGGGCCACATCATCCGCATCTTTAGCTGCAAAATTCAGATTAAAATTTTTATCTGCATATTTAGAAACACCGATAGATACAATATACAGATCGGGCTTGGTATTTTCTTTATTGAGAATCGAAAAAGTTTCTTTCAATGATTCAGCTCCTTTTTCATTCAGTACAGATACCTGTATCTTATTTTTTCCGGGCGAAAGCTCGCATACAATCTCGCCATTATACGTTGAAGCGGCTTTATCTTTAATAGAAATTCCATTAGTTCCATAGATAGGTACATCATTCACATACACATTAATCCGGTCGAGTTTGTACTTGGCATCAGTAGCTGCAACGCTTAAAGTAACCGTATGTTTTTCTTCATTATGCAACTGGCTTTTTACAACAAGTTCCGGCAAATGAATATCAGTACTTAACTGATCTTCTTTCACGCCCATACGTTTCAACCTTTTTTCGTATGCAAGGTGGTAAGCCTTGATGACATCAAGAGAGGCAATACCCAGGTCCTGCAGAATAATATCGGGGCGATTATACTTAAGATCGAATTGCTCAAAAGGATAATATTTCGCTTCTTTATCCTTCCCCTGGTTTACATGATAACCTACAAAACGACTTCCCTTTTTGGAGCTGGCAAAATATCCTTTTTCGTTCCAGATCAACCATTCTCCTTCCTCGGTAACAAAAATGGAAGCAATGGGAAGAATTTCGTTGGTATACTGTTCTGCAAAATAGCTTTTGAAGGTTTCACAACGGTATTCATTCTGGATCAGCGCTTCAATTACTTTCAGCCAGGCAGCTTTTCCGTTTTCTTTCGACTCCTTTTCTACACCTATTAATTTAAATACTTTCTGGTAGGTATCATACACTTTTAGTTTCTTGCAATACTCTGCAATCGAAATAAGTGTATCATTTTCCTTTCCTAAACCAACCTGTTCGAGTGGCCAGATCTTAATGGTACGATCATCAGAACAGGAGATCAGGCGCTTACCATCAGCAGAAACACTGATTCCTGTAATGTTACCTACATGACCAACGAAATAAGAAAGTTGAATTCCCCTGTTATTATATGCCCGCATTAGTCCGCAGCAATCACCCGTTACTATAGCATTATTAGCAAAACAAAACGAATGATGTTCAGCTCCATTCCAATAGTCGACCGGGATAGAATCATATATTTTTCCATTCTTACGAATATATAATCCTGCATTCAATGCATCGCGAATACGATAACGTTTCAGGCTGTATTCATTGTTTTCCCAGGTAGGCTTGTTCCATACCAATTTACTGTTAGGTTGCTCAAATGCCTTCACAAAGAGGTCGAATTGTTTGTTGAATTTGGAGTACCCAAAGTTTTCCGTCCACTGGTCGCCATAGGCAATTTTTTTATCATTAAGGGAAGCGCTATAGATGATACGGCCTAGCCCTGCCATACGTTTCAGCACTTTTGGAGTTTCGTTCTTTTTTTTGAGTTGTACAATTGCGATTTCATCACGACTACCTCCTCCAAAAGCAAGGGTTTGGTTATCGATGAATTTTAAAGCGATCACAGCATCATCAATATCAGTGAATTCGGCATATGGAACCCATTCCCCGTTTTCCAGGCTCAGTATATCACAACTTCGTTTATCTCCTGAACCAGCTGTTCCAAAAGCTATTTTGGTTCCATCGGGTGAAAAAGCAGGAGTAATAAAAGCATAAGGTCCGGTTGCCTCAGATATTGGTTTCAGGTTTTTATCATAGATCGTAAAAAAAGTATCTACACAGGCTACGATCCAGTTGCCATCCGGACTATACGTAACGCCATCAGCCTGAATCTGTTCATAATAATGATCGCAACGAATACTGTCTTTTTTATTGAGATCCCATAGTTTTATTCTTCCATACTGATCAGCAGTTACGAAATTGGATCCGCTAATACTAATATCACGTACCTCATCCGACCAGGGCAGCGCTAATTTGGAATCGCTATGATTGAATTTTTTTTCCGGCTTTTTTGAAGCCAGGTTCCACAACCACAATTCGCCTTCTGCACTACTCGACAATAATGATTTTCCATCAGGTGTAAATTCGAGTGCATGAATAACATTGGTATGACCTTTTAATACATAAGTCAGTTTGCCGGTTTCAAAATCGAATACACGTATATCGCTCAGGTCGGTACTTGCATCATTCTTACCAAACCAACCACCCGCAGCAAGGTATTTATTATCAGGCGAAAGGGCCATACAATAAATCATTCCATAACTTCCGGTCCCAATTTGTCCGAGGATCTCCCGTACCTGTTCACCGGTTTCAATATCCCATACACGAATGGTTTTATCGAACCCACCGGTAACTACCTGCTTTTTATCTTTCGTCACCAGCAATTCACGAATTTGCCCTTTGTGCCCGTTGGGATTAATTACCAGGTAATGTTTAGGTTCTGCCTGCGAAAAGCCCAAGGCTGTCGCAAGCACAAGCATAATGCTTATGTAAATTACTTTTTTCATGATGTAAGGTGAAATAAAAGAGCCAACTATATTTAATAATTGGCTCCTGAGATTTTTATGGGACTAAATTAAAGTTTGTTTTCAGCCAGTCCATAGCATTTTGCTTGTTGGCTTTACCATAGAAGTCGTTCATGTATGCAATGAATTCATCAACTTTTGCGGTATAAGGTTTATCTTTAATTTCATCCAGGAGAATCGTTGTTTCTTTTTTCAATTCATCATCAGATGGCAATAACAAGTTGAAAGTATTGATCAATTGACTTGATTTACCATCTGAAGTATAATACAAGCTAACTTCCGGGGAATCGAAGGCATTGATGAGTTTGCCATCAACCATCATGATCTGTTCTTTATCCAGGATAAGTTTTTCTCCTTCGTTTGCCAGTTTTTTATTGATGTCCTCGCCTTTGTATTTGTAACGCAGGTAAAAAAAGCTGGTTTCATTTTGAGGGAAATTGTCTTTATTGATATGAATTCTTGATTTACCCAGCACTACTTAGTTACCGGTAAAAGCATTTTTAAGATCAATGATATTGATAACTGCTCCACTTCTAGAGCTGATGTTGGAAGATGCGGGAAGCAGATTCGCTTTTACAGCTGCATTTTTATCTTCTCCCGGTGCCAGGATAAATCTTCCTTTGGCAGTACTAATAACAGCCGCTTTACTATCTGAAGTTTTAAAAAGGATCTGCTCATTCTCAGGGAAAAGATCGCCCTGGGCTACATTTTTGTTTGTTTTTTTGTACGTAATAACGCCTGTTACTTTAATTACTTTATAAGTATCAAGTGTAACGGATGGTTTATAGATAAACGCGAAACCAAAACAGGCTACCAAACCTAAAACTGCTATCTTTTTCATGACTTTTAATAATTATAGTTATAAAGAGACTAAAAATTCAGCCTCTCACTCTAAATATCATACCAAATTTACAAAATTATAACGAATGTAAAGGTCAAAAGTATTGGCGTTTTTTCGGATTTCTTACTCATTTCAGTTCCAAGGAGCTATATAAACAAAAACGCCCCGTTCTTCTATGTGACGGGGCGTTTTTTAATATCGTTATTACTATTACCAGATATCTGCTCTCTCTTCTTTTTTGCGGAACATTTTGTTTCCTTCTTTTACACTAAATGCCTCATAAAATTCCGGCATATTGGTTAAAGGAATGTTTGCACGGAAGTTACCCGGAGAATGTGGATTAGTGGCTACTAATTGTTTCAGAGCCTGCGGGCGCATCAATGTTTTCCAGCCCTGTGCCCAAGCCAGGAAGAAACGTTGCTCACCAGTGAATCCATCAATAGTTTCAGATGGTTTTCCACCCAATGATTTTTTATATGCATAATACGACATGGTTAAACCACCCAGGTCAGCGATATTTTCCCCTAAAGTAAGTTCACCATTAACGTGAGTGGAATCAACTGCTACGCAATCGTTGAATTGTTTTACAAGAACGCTTGTACGTGCTTCAAAATTCTTCAGGTCATTTTCTGTCCACCAGTTTTTGAAGTTTCCATCAGCATCGAACTGCGCTCCCTGATCGTCGAAACCATGAGTAAGCTCATGCCCGATAACCGCTCCCATAATACCATAATTAAATGCATCATCAGCAGTTGGATCGAAGAAAGGAACCTGCATAATACCTGCAGGGAACACTACTTCGTTTACAGTAGGATTATAATAAGCATTAATGGTTGGTGGAGTCATACCCCATCTTGTTTTATCAACGGGCTTGCCCATATCTTTGATCATGTCGGCATAACCAAACTTATTTACACGGAAATGGTTTAGTACATATGCGTCGGTCTTAATATTAAGTGTAGAGTAATCTCTCCACTTGTCAGGATATCCCAGCTTACGCATAATCTTAACGAGTTTTTCGTTCGCGTTCTTTTTGGTTGAGTCACTCATCCAGGTACGTGAAGCGATTCTCTCTTTATATGCAGCGGTAAGGTTATCTACCATTTCGTTTACTTTCTTTTTAGCATCAGCACTGAAGTGTTTCTCAACAAATACTTGTCCCAATGCTTCACCTAAAGCTCCGTCAACAGCAGTAAGACTTGTTTTCCAGCGTGGTTTACGCATTTTAACACCATTCAATGTTTTTGCATAGAAATTAAAGTTTTCCTGTACGATATCGTTGTTAAGATAAGCAGCCGACTCATGCATTACACAATATTTCAGGTAAATTTTCCAATCCTGCATCGAAACAGATTTCATCATACCGTTCAGGTTATCAAAGAAATCAGGCTGGCTAACAATGATCTCAGCCGGGAGTTTTTTAATACCGGCCAATGCGAAGTAGCTCCCCAGTTGAAGATTCGGATATTTTTTTATCACATCTGTCATCTTCATTTTGTTGTACTGCTTCTCGATATCACGTTGTTCCAGGCGGTTCATTGATTTGGAAGCCAGTTGTTTTTCAATCTCGAATACTTTTGCAGCATAAGACTTTGCTGATTCATCATAGTATTTATACTGAAGGAACATGTTTTCCAAATGCTGCATATAGGCAGTACGAATTGCTTCGTATTTAGCATCAAAGTAAAAATCTTTATCCGGCAAAAATGTTCCTGCCTGTGAAAGGTAAGGCGCATTTACTGTGCTGTTTTTAAGATCAGCAAAAACTACGAAACCAAAACCGCACTCAATTCCCTGTGTATGGAAATCTGCAATAGTTTTGACCAGGTCAGCATTTGTTTTGATCTTATCAATAGCTGCAAAGTATGGGGTGATGTATTTGATACCATCTTTTTCAAGTTTAACAGTATCCATTGCCAGGTTATAAAAGTCGCGGATCTTTTGACGATTTGAGCCTGGTTTGGCAGTTGCATCCTTGGAAACTTCCAGTAAGATCGCATTCAGGTTTTTATCATTCCTTTCTTTGATCTCATTAAAACTTCCCCATGCCGACTCGGTTTCAGGAATAGTGTTTGTTTTTAACCAGCTTCCGCAGGCATACTGGTAAAAATCGTTTTTAGGATCTACAGTATTGTCCAGGTAGTCCAAACGGATCCCTGATTTTTTTTGTGCGAAGGCAACAGTAGTAGCTGCGATCGATAGTACTAAGAGAGATTTACGCATTTATCTAAAATTTGAGCCAAAATACATATTTTCAGCCAACAAGCCGGATAAATTGTATGAATGGTGAAATAGGCTG
>DASWXS010000272.1:0-8189 GCA_036405375.1 Bacteroidia bacterium | reverse complement strand
TTAGTAAAATTAAGTCTTGTAAAAGGAGTAAAATGTGTCGTTTTTATTGCTATTTTTGAATTGATTAACAAATTATGGCAAACGTAATAATTCCGGATTTCAGAAACTCCCCAGTGGTAGACCAGGTGGGGATAGAAGAACGCATAGCAAGGCTGAATACAAGAAGCATTAAAAAAGCTTCCAAGCTACAGGGCCTGAAGCTGGCATTGAATATGATCGACCTTACTACTCTTGAAGGAAAGGATACGGAAGGAAAAGTAAAACAGATGTGTTATAAAGCAATGCATCCGCATGATGCCTTGCCGGGCTTACCTACTGTGGCTGCAGTATGTGTTTATCCAACTTATGTAAAAACAGCTAAAACAGCTTTAAAAGGATCTAATGTAAAAGTGGCTTCTGTGTCTACCGCTTTTCCCAGTGGGAATGCACCCTTTAAGATCAAAGCTGAAGACACAAAATTTGCAATAGATAATGGAGCCGACGAAATAGATATGGTTATTTCGAGAGGCGAATTTCTGAAAGGTAATTACAACTTTGTATTTGAAGAGATTGCAAAGATTAAGGAAATATGTGGTAAGGTACGATTGAAAGTTATTTTTGAAACGGGCGAACTGTCCACCCTCGACAATGTCCGTCGTGCCAGCGATCTTGCAATAGCTGCAGGAGCCGATTTCATTAAAACTTCTACAGGAAAGATTTCTCCTGCTGCAACAATGCCGGTATCATTGGTAATGTTGCAATCCATTAAAGATCATTACGACAAAACGGGCATTATGGTTGGAATGAAACCTGCTGGTGGAATCTCCACGGCAAAGGCCGCGCTTCAGTACCTGGTAATGGTGCATGAAACACTTGGATCAAAATGGCTTACCAACGAATGGTTCCGTTTCGGAGCAAGCAGCCTTGCAAACGATATTATCCTGCAATTGGAAAAAGAAGCAAAAGGTGTTTATTATTCGAAAGATTATATAAGTATTGATTAATGGTTAGCCGCGGATTTACGCGGATTACACAGATAATGACAAATTACGACATCATAGAAACTTGGACTGAAGTCAGAGAGCCTCTTTTGAGTTATAGCTCCTTTGGTTCAATTAATGACTTGACTTATAAAATAATTGGTTGCTGCTATGATGTACATAATGAATTAGGGAAAGGATTTTCTGAAATTGTATATAAAGACGCATTAGAATATGAGCTGAATAGGAAAAATATATCATTCACCAGAGAAAAGAAATTTGAAATAAAATATAAAGAGGTTATTCTTCAACATTCATTTTATGCGGATTTTGTAATTAATAACCAAATTATCCTGGAGGTAAAAGCCCAGCAAGGAGTCATAGATGAACACACGAAACAGGTATTAAATTACTTGGCTGTTTCGGAATGCGAAATAGGACTCTTGGTAAACTTTGGAGAATCTTCACTTAAATATAAACGATTAGCTTTAACAAACACAAAATAATCCGCGACATCTGCGAAAATCCGCGGCTAAAAATAATTATGTCAAAGAAAGAAAATAATAATACAGTAGACTTCTTAAGCGACTGGAAATATGCCCCGGCTCCGGAAGACAACAAGCACATTCGTCTTAATAAGAAGTATGATCTTTTTATCAATGGTAAATTTGTTAAGCCAGGTAAGGGAAAATATTTCGATACTATTAATCCTGCTACCGAAGAGAAACTGGCGGATATTGCTGAAGCAGACGAAAAAGATGTAGACACCGCAGTTACCGCTGCAAAGAATGCATACGATAAAGTGTGGAAAAAACTTCCGGCTAAGGAACGTGCTAAATATATTTTCAGGATCGCACGTATGATCCAGGAACGTGCACGTGAATTCTCGGTGATCGAAAGTATGGATGGTGGGAAACCAATCCGTGAAAGCCGCGATGTGGATGTTCCTTTGGCAGCTAATCACTTCTTTTATTATGCAGGCTGGGCAGATAAACTGGAGTATGCATTTCCTAATCGTAAGCCACAAGCGTTAGGCGTTGCGGGGCAAATTATTCCGTGGAATTTTCCACTCCTGATGGCAGCATGGAAAATAGCACCGGCACTGGCAACAGGTAATACAGTTGTTTTAAAACCTGCAGAAACTACGTCTTTAACTGCACTTAAATTGGCAGAGATTATCCAGGAATCAGGCTTGCCCGATGGTGTTGTAAATATCATAACCGGGCATGGAAAAACCGGTGCTGCTATTGTAAATCATCCTTTGGTGAATAAAGTTGCATTTACAGGGAGCACTGATGTTGGAAAGATCATTCAGCGTGCTGTTGCCGGAACCAATAAAAAGGTAACGCTTGAGTTGGGAGGAAAAGCAGCTAATATTATTTTTGATGATGCACCAATCAACCAGGCAATAGAAGGAATTGTGAATGGAATTTTCTTCAACCAGGGCCATGTATGTTGCGCCGGTTCACGTTTGTTTGTGCAGGAAGGAGTGGCTGATGAGGTGATCCGCAAACTGAAACAACGTATCGAAACATTGATCGTAGGCGATCCTTTGGACAAGAATACAGATATAGGGGCAATCAACTCCAAAGAGCAATTATTAAAAATCCAGGATTATATAAAGATTGGGAAAGATGAAGGAAATGATTTCTACCAGAGTTCATGTACCGTTCCAACCAAAGGATTTTTCTGTAGACCCACTCTTTTCATAAATACAGCACAATCAAGTCGTCTCGTACAGGAAGAAATATTTGGGCCTGTACTAACTATTCAAACCTTCAGAACAATTGAGGAGGTAATAGAAAAGGCGAACAACATTCCATATGGTTTATCAGCCGGCGTATGGACCGACAAAGGTTCTAAAATATTTAACCTTACCTCTAAAATGCGGGCAGGTGTGGTATGGGCAAACACTTATAACAAATTTGATCCGAGCTCCCCGTTTGGCGGGTATAAAGAGTCGGGTTTTGGAAGAGAAGGTGGATTGCATGGATTATCAGGTTACCTGAGCCTTTAAGTAGGTGAAGAAAACCTAAATAGCGTTCCCTGTTGGATTTAAATTAGTAAATTGCAGGTCCATTCAGGAACATGGTGTATCATTATCGCAGGATATTTTATTCAATTATTTTATTGATGATTGTGCTTTGCAGCGCTTTTGTCTATAAAACGAATTCTTCGTATGATCAGCAGCCGATCAAGATCATGATCGCTATGCTTGATTCTATTAAAAAAATAAAATCATACGAATTTGACCTTAAAGCTCTTGAAAGGGTAGAAAAAGGCGAGTATCTCAGTGCCGAATCGTTTATAAAAATGAATGAGAGTCCAAAAGCCATTTATTTCCGTAACGAAAAGAAAAAGATATCCGTAATGTATGTAGCGGGGGCGAATGAGAATAAAGCACTTGTAAAAGCCAAATCACTTTTTAATACAGCTATCTCATTGGATCCTTATGGCAACATGATGCGAAAGAACCAGCATTATACCATTCACGAGCTCGGGTTCGGATATTTTGCCAAAACCATAACCGCTGCTTTGCTAAAGGATAAAACGCATATTTCCTCGAACCTGAAGCTCATCGGAAAAAAAGTAATCAATGGCAAAAGCTGTATAGGACTTAATTTTGAAGACCCCGAATTTCACTATTTCGATCATGTAACCGGGAAAAACGAAAGTGTTAACTCACTGGCATCAAAATTTAATGTAGGTGAGTACCAAATCCGGCTGAAAAATGAATTGCATAGTTTCTACGGTACGATAAAACAGGGAAAAAAGCTAAAAATCCCCAGTAATTATTGTAAGCGAATTGTTCTTTACGTAGATGAACATACACTTCTGCCCGTTACAATCACCATATTCGACGAGGTAGGCTTGTATGAGAATTATGAGTATATAAATGTGAAGACAAATAAAAAATTCACTTCAGACGACTTCGGTAAGTTTTATAAAGATTAATTTAATGTTATCTTTGCACCGTGAAAACCAGACTTAGCCTGCTTTTATGTTTGTTTTTGTGTTTTGAAGGATTTCAATCTTTCAGAACGAATACAACCGTGCATACTTCCTCGGGGATGACCTGTAAAGAGGTAGTGATGAAAATGATCAAAGCGATCAATGATGTAGACCGATTAAAATACAACCTGAAGATTACAGAACGAACAAATGGCAAATTCAACCATTTCTCCTCTTCTGTTAAACTGAATAAAGTACCACGTAAGTTATACCTTTCTACAAACGGTATTGAGGTATTGTGGGTGCAGGGAGTAAATAAAGGAAATGCACTCGTAAAGCCTAATTCTTTTCCCTATGTAAATCTGAACCTCGATCCGATGGGTAACCTGATGCGTGACGGACAGCATCATACCATCAATGAAATGGGTTTTGATTATTTCGGAACTATTATCGTTTACAATGTTTTAAAGGCAGGTCCCGAATTTGATAAATTCTTTAAACTGGATGGTGAAGAAGCACTTAACGGAAAGATGTGCTATAAATTTACGATTGATAATCCTGATTTTAAATTTTTGGATTATACAGTTGGCAAGGGAGAAACCGTTGTTACCATTGCGAAAAAACTTCATGTGGCGGAACAGATGATCCTTGAGAATAACAAAAAAGTGAGTGGCTACAAAGACGTGAAAGTGGGCCAGGTGATTAAAGTTCCGAATTCATATGCCAAGCACGTAGTAATTTACCTTGACAAACAAAATTTTTTGCCGGTAGGAAGCAGGATTTATGATAATGACGGACTGTTTGAGCAGTATGATTATTCCAATCTTGTTTTGAACCCAACATTTGAAGATGCGGAGTTCACAAAGAATTACCCGGGGTACGGCTTTTAATAAGAAATTGATGCAATAAAAAAGCCGTCTCTGTTTCCAGGACGGCTTTTTTGTTTATTATCTTCCAATTATTTTTTCTCAAAGATCCATACATCGCCGGATGCTGCTGTAAGCTTCATTTCTGAATCGCTTACTGAAGTGATAGCGTAGGTTTCTTTTTTACCTTCGATTGTAGTTTCAACAGTTTTGTTGTCAGGAGTCACGGTGAAATCACCTGTTTGTGTAGCGAACAATACTGTAACCTCTACTTTTCCATTGTCTTTAAATTCATAAGTAGATCCTGTAAGGAAAGCATTACCTAATGCCTCACCCATTCCGGTCATAGCATTGGTCATATCTTCCATTCCTTTAGTCATAGCTTTTACTGCAGTATCAACTCCTGTTACACCTGCTGAATCAATAGTGGTGTTAACGTTAGAGCTAAGATCAACACTAGGAAGATCGATTTTCGCCAGTCTCCATTTCCCTACGATAGGGCTTTCTACTTTTTTTCCACCGCATGATGTAATAATCAATGCAGCTACTACTGTAAGGCTTAATAAAGCTTTTTTCATTTTGATGTTTTTGTTGGTTTAAGATATAAAGATAAAAGAATTTTCGAAATGCAAAGTTTACGAAAACTAAAGCATAACGTAAACTTATTCAGAGATTACGTAGCCGTGACTAGGCAGCACATCTTCCTTTTTGAAGGATTTGAACGGCTCTTCCAAAATAATTGTTTCCAGGGCTTTCGCATCGCCCGGTCTTAACGATTCTTCCAGGATATGCAGGCCGTTTGCTTTATACAAATCCCTGTATTGATTGATACGCATGCGGTTTTGAGGTTGAACGGAGTTGTCCATACGCATCCATTTCGCCTCGGTATATTTGAGGTAATTGTAAATCGTAATAGAAGTATCGGCATGCGCGAAGTGATCGCTCATATCAATAAAGTGTGATTGCAGGCCATCATCCTTTTGAACACGCTTGAACTCCTTTACAATATCTTTCAAAATGAACTCATAAATATGTTCGTAGGTGTTGTTGGAATGAACCAAGTCAAATGTTTTGTTCTCAAAAGGAAGTTTACGTGCATCTGTTTTCAGGTAGTTGATCTTCAGTTTTGCAAGCATTTGCTCAAACGTAAGCTCACCTGCTTCTGCAAGCACTTTTTTAAGCAGATCAATTCTGTCGGGATTTTGCAAAAAAACCGCGTCAATTTGATTTTTTGAGATTGCATCCAGGTATTTCGTAATAGTTGTGGTAAGTTTTTCCTTATCCATTAATGGAGTTATATCCACAGTTACCACATTGTCTGAACCCAATAAAAACATGGAAATAGGAACCACAGGATACCAGCCGGTGCCCAATTCGAGCGTGGATTTTGGCATTTTGTTACGGTGTTTCCGGAAAGATTTTGCGTGATAAACGCCATGTCCCAGCCGATCGAAAAAATATTCATCCGACAGTATAACGCCTTTTGTAACGTATTTCTGAAAAAGGTAATTTATTTTGTGGCTTGCGGGCAAAAAAGAAATTCCTTTTTGAACCACAAGCTTTATTTTCCAATTCGCCACCCTGAGAGCCTGTTTAATTCCAAATAAGGCAACGAATATACAATTTTTAAGGAATTTGGATAAGATTTAGCGATAAATTATGCCTGCTGAGGCAATTACGATTTTCAGCCTATTTCTTTATTTCTTCCAGTAATGCAGATTCAAACAGGTCTTGTGGAGAAACAACATTTTCCTCGTAAGGCACATTATTCCCATAACGCATCTCCAATTGTTGCCTTACCAGTGGATGAGAAAGATCAAAATCTTTTAGTTTCTTTGGTACCGAAAGCTCAATGTTCATGCCTTTTTTGTACATTTTCCAAACCAGTTCCGAACAATACATTTTTTCGTCGGTCCAGCCAAATACGTGATCATAAGCGATTCCCGAATAAGCATCGGCTTTTTCGTGCCAGAGCTTTTGTACTTCAGTCCCAATCTTACTTTTGTCTTTCAGCCTTTTTGCCACAAACGACCGTTTGGCTCCATGCTTTACCCACTCTGCAATCGGAGTATATTTCACAGGCCCTACAGCCTCGTAAACCATGATTTTATTGCCTTCTGTCATGATCATACCGCAATGGCTATAATTCGATTTCGTAGCAAGTTTTATAGCTTCTCCAAAGTCCCCTTCAAAATCCTGGAACACTACATCACCCTCTTTTAACCAGGAATAATCGGTTGAGGTTTTACCGAATTTTTTCTTTGATCCGTCGTCAAACGAAAGCCAGGTAAGGCTTGCAGCAATTAATACTGTGATCAGCAACAGCGTTTTTTTCATGTCTGAATTATTTAATACTAAGATAGAAAGCAGGCCGGACTAGCTGAAGTTTGAGTCGTTAAAAAAAGAGAAATGCAGCCAAAAAATCTGTGTGGGTCAATCCAATCTGTATTCCGCCACGGCAGACTGTGTTCCATTGCCTACCGGCGTTTTAAACAATCTGAGTCTTTTTTCAACAATTTGATAATACAGGCTTTACCCTGCTTTATTTGGTTAATTTTGCGAATGAATTTTATGAGCCAGTCAAAGAAAATAAAAAGTGCCCTTGTTTCCGTATTTTATAAGGATAACCTCGAGCCGGTAATTAAAAAATTACATGAGCAGGGAGTTGTATTATACAGTACAGGCGGAACGCAGACGTTTATAGAAAAAATGGGAATCCCTGTTGTGGCAGTGGAAAGCCTCACTTCATTCCCTGAAATACTGGGTGGACGTGTGAAGACATTGCACCCAAAAATCTTTGGCGGGATCCTTGGACGACGTGAATTACAGAGTGATGTGGCTCAAATGGAGCAGCACGAAATTCCAAACATTGATTTGGTGATCGTTGATTTGTATCCTTTTGAAGAAACGGTTTCCAAAGGGGCTTCAGAAGAAGATATTATTGAGAAAATAGACATTGGCGGAATTTCATTGATCCGTGCTGCTGCAAAAAATTTCAATGATGTAATCATTGTTTCTTCACGTAACGATTATTCATCATTGCTTCAGTTGCTGGAAGAAAAAGGCGGTTCATCTGATCTTGCCGACCGCAAGCGTTTCGCTGCGAAAGCATTTGCTATGAGCAGTCATTACGACACTGCTATTTTCAACTACTTTAATCAAACAGAACAGCTTCCGTTATTACGCGTTGCTGAAAGCGAAAGTTATCCATTGCGTTATGGAGAGAACCCGCATCAGAAAGGTGTGTTCTATGGCAAGATGAATGAGCTGTTTGATAAATTGCACGGTAAAGAATTATCGTACAACAACCTGTTGGATGTTGATGCAGCAGTAGCTTTGATAGCTGATTTTAAAGAAACAACATTCGCTATTTTAAAACATAACAATGCTTGTGGCGTAGCTTCAAGGTCAA
>DASWXS010000271.1:0-11407 GCA_036405375.1 Bacteroidia bacterium | reverse complement strand
ACGGCTTCTGTTACTGTTGCAGGAATTACCTTTAGCTTATCGGAAAGCTGTTTGTTGCTCACTATAGAAGTATTGCCATTCGATAAGTGGTAAATGGTCTTTAAATAATTCTCTATTGTTTCGGCCTGCATGAAAATAATTTTTTGGTATACCAAAAATAATAATTTTATTCTACTAAATAAAAAGAACTTTGTACTCTAATTAATTGGATAGGATGAAAAAAGTATTGTTTACAGTTTCCTGTTTGCTGCTGCTGATAGCAGGCTGTAAAAAAATCATGCCCAAAGCACCTGCGGAAGATGAGGTACTGGATGGACCGGTGGAAGGGCTTACAGCTGCCGAAAAAGATCGTTTTCTTAAAGGAGACCTTGCATTCAACGATGATATATTTACCCCGCAAAATGGCTTGGGACCTATTTTCGTTGCCAACTCTTGCGGATCCTGCCACGCGGGCGACGGTAAAGGACATCCTTTTACTACCTTAACCCGTTTCGGGCAAACCGATAGTACGGGTAACCTGTTCCTTTCCCTGGGGGCGCCACAATTACAAAACCGGGCAATTCCAGGATATACACCCGAGCAAATTCCCACAGGAGCTACGTCAACAAAAATTCTTCCTCCTGCCAATACGGGTTTGGGTTTCCTGGATGCGGTAAGTGATGCCGATCTTATTGCTTTGTCCGATCCTTATGATACTAACGGAGATGGGATTTCGGGAGTAGCAAACTGGATCCATCCTCCTGCATATTGCATCAACCGCCCCAACACATTGGAGCAGAATGGAAAATACATTGCGCGTTTTGGTAAAAAAGGAGCAGCTTATGATCTGCTGCAGCAAACAGCCAATGCGTATAACCAGGATATGGGTGTGAATTCATCATATGAAGTATACGATACCTGGTCGAAGCTGGAAGTGGATCCGGAAGTGTCGAATGAAACAGTTAACAATGTGGTATTCTATTTAAAAACATTAAAAGCGCCTGTGCAACGTAACCAGGGTGATGCTGATGTGCAAAGCGGGAAGCAGGTATTTATGAGTATAGGTTGTAACAAATGTCATACCCCCGAATTAAAAACGGGATCTTCGCCTGTTGCGGCTTTGGCATACAAAACATTTTATCCATATACTGATATGTTGTTACATGACATGGGACCGGGTTTGGATGATCATTACACGGAAGGATCAGCAAAAAGCTATGAGTGGAAAACTCCGCCATTGTGGGGACTTGGACTTTCAAAAGATTCGCAGGGAGGAATTTATTATTTGCTGCACGACGGAAGAGCCCATTCGATTGATGAGGCTATTCAGTTGCATGGCGGTGAAGCGGACCAGGTAAAAACATTGTACCAGCATCTGCCAGCCGCTGAAAAAGAAAAGCTATTGAAATTTTTAGAAAGTTTATAAATGGATAGGAGGGATTTTATAAAAACATCGTGCCTTGCCTGTGCGGGAACCATCGGCGCTGCCTGGTTATTGCAAGCCTGTTCTTCCGCGAAGCATTTGAATAATGTTGCAATTAAGGATAACAGGATAACAGTGAAGAAATCAGAGTTTACTGTTGTGAAGAAGGAGAAAAATGTAGAACAAAAATTTGTACTGTTAAAACCGGAAGGAATAGAATTCCCGATTGCTTTATACAAACTAACTATAAACGGAACTGAAGAATATAAAGCCTTGTTCCTGCAATGCACGCACCAGGGTTGTGAAGTAACTCCATATGAAGCAGCAGTTGTGTGTCCTTGCCACGGGGCAGAATTTAATACCAAAGGAATGGTAACACAAGGACCTGCAGAAAGAGACCTGAAAACATTTTTAACTACACACGATAACGAGAATATCTACATTCAATTATAAATATAATGCAACACTTTTTTTCAAAATATAATCTGATGTCACGTCGAGCGGAGTCGATACGAACCGGCATTATATTGTTTTTTTTCTTTGTTTTTAGTATTACTTCTGCTGCACAAACCGACAGCAGCAAAATAGGCCGTATGCCAGCTGATACCAGCAAACTATCGTTGAATATGGACGCGGTTTACAATCGCCCTTTTCTGCAATATGGAAAAATTCCTGTAGCAATTGGAGGGTATGCGGAAGCGAATACCAATTATGCAGTAACAGATGGAGTAACAGAAGGCTTTTCATTCCAGATGCGCAGGATGACTTTGTTTGTTTCTTCCAGTATCCACCGGAAAATAAAATTTTTATCGGAAATTGAATTTGAGGATGGGACGAAAGAGATCAATATAGAATTTGCTGCATTAGATATTCAATTGCATAACCTGCTTAATTTCCGTGGCGGTATTATTATGAACCCGATTGGTGCTTTTAACCAAAACCATGATGGTCCGCGCTGGGAATTTGTTGATCGTCCTATCTCTTCCACGCAGATGTTACCTGCCACCTTTAGCAATGTTGGTTTTGGTTTTTATGGGAAAACCTACAAGCCGAAATTTGTTTGGGCATATGAGTTATATCTTACGAATGGTTTTAACTCCAATATTATTGGTAATGCCGAAAACAAAACTTTTTTGCCTGCTACCAAACACGATCCTGATCGTTTTGAAGAAAGTTTTAATGGAGTTCCGCTTACCAATGCAAAAACATCATTGCGTTATAAGAAAGTGGGAGAACTTGGTCTTTCGTACATGGGCGGAGTTTACAATAAGTTTGAAGATGATGGATTGGTGCTGGATATTAAACGCAGGGTAGATGTAATGGCAGTAGATTTTAATACTACCCTGCCAGTAATTAATACGACTATCAATACCGAATTTGCCTGGATATTTGTGAATGTTCCGGAAACCTACACGCAACAATATGGAAAAAAGCAGCACGGGGGGTTTATTGATATTGTGCAGCCGCTTATCAAAAAGAAGATGTTTGGTTTTGAAAAGGCAAGTTTTAATGCTGCTGTGCGTGTGGAATATGTAGACTGGAACCTGGAAACATTTAAAGAAACAAATGAAAAAATCTATGACCACGTGTTCTCAGTTGTGCCTGCGCTCAGTTTCCGTACTTCACCTCAAACGGTACTTCGTTTAAATTATCGCATGCAATGGCAAAGAGATCTGTTAGGAAATCCGGCTGCTAAAACGGGGGCAATACAATTTGGTGTGAGCAGTTATTTTTAGACTTAATTTTTATGCAAATTTCTTCTTTGGATGTCTTCCGGCGTAAATGACTTTATAAATAATTAAGTAGTCATTTTCAATTTCAAATATAATATGATAGGGAAAAGGCTTAATTAGTACTTGCCTGAAATTTTTGTATATCTTTTGGTAGAGTAAAGGATTGCTTTGAAGTTCAATAATTAATTCTTCCCATTTTTGAAGAAATCTTTCTCCTAATCCTGATTGTTGGTCTTCATAATATAAAAATGCATCCGTAATCCCATTTCTTGCTTTTCACTAACAATAACAGTAAACTTCATCTTTTTAATTTGCTATAGGCATGCGTTCTTACTTCTGCAACGGTATATGTTTTGATTTTACCTGCTTTGTATTCTTTGCGCATGCTATCTAATTCTTTTTTTTCATCTTCATTAAGATCGTAAGTGTACTGTTTTGATTTTTCACTTAAAAGCAGATGAATTGCTTTTAAAAAATCCTTGTCATCAATAATGTCTATGGCGTTATGAATTTCTTTCTTTATTGCTGTTGATTTCATTATATATGATGCTTTATATATTCCAAATTTACTCATTTTTTGATATTAAAACAATCTCAACTGGTTATCACCGGCCTTGTAATCAAACGCTTCCAAATTAAATTCAAAGGATTTGTTGTGGCTCATGTGTTTTCGTTTGGCAAGGATAAATAAGTTACGGATCGATTCCGCAATTTTCCCTTCGCCTCGCATACGTGTTCCAAAGCGACTATCGTTTACTTCACCGCCATGACATTCGCATATTTGATTCCATACTTTGTTGGCCCCATCGGGATAATTTTTGAAAAGCCAGTCTTTGAATATTTCTCCAATGGCACCATTTAAACGAACAATGGTATAACCAGCTGTTGTTGCCCCATGCAGGGCTGCCTGTTCAATCACATTCGCTACTTCGTGATTGGTGAGCCCGGGAATAATCGGAGCCACCATCACACCACATGGAATCCCGGCATCACTTATTTTTTTTAAAGTCATTAAACGTCCTTTGTAAGTTGCTGTACGTGGTTCGAGTAGCTGGCGGGTTTCTTCAGTTAAACCTGTTATCGATATCATTACGTGTACCAGGTTATCTTTTGCAAGCTCCTGCAAAATATCAATATCTCTTGTGACTAAGGTGTTCTTTGAAATAATGCCAACAGGATGTTTGAACTTTAAACACGTTTCTAAAATACTTCTTGTCAGTTTTAATTTTCGTTCGGCAGGCTGATAACAATCTGTATTCCCGGAAAGCATGATGGGAAGTGGCTGCCAGTTTTTATTCGAAAGTTGTTTTTCGAGCGTTGCCTTTATGTTTTGTTTTACAATTATTTTCTGTTCGAAATCAATTCCTGCGCTATATCCCCAGTATTCATGTGTGTTACGTGCATAACAGTAAATACATCCGTGTTCACATCCCTGGTATGGATTCATGGAGTAGGCAGCTCCCACATCCGGACTATCCACTTTGTTGATGATTGTTTTGGGATACGTATAAATTAATTCTGTTTTGTGTTGCTCCAGTAATTCTTCATCCAACCCTTCCACGTGCTCTGTCACCACTTTGAATTTATCAAAACGGTTATTGGGATTGATCTGCGAACCACGTCCTTTGAAATAATTTTCTTTATCCTTCTCCTGCATAGCTCAAAAATACTGTCGCAGAAGGGCCGCAGAAAATCCTTTAACAAAGTTATTTCCTTTGTTCTCAGTAAAATAAAATTTGTCAACGATTAGAAAGTAATCATTTAACTTTTGCGAGGATTATTTGGAAGATTTTATCCTTCAGAAATATTCAAGTCCTTCACACAAGCATTCCAAACCACTTCATCGGGTGGAGGAGCAATGATGCACATAGGAGTTTGTTTTACCGGGTGAGTAAACTCAATTTTACGTGCGTGCAGATGTATACTTGCGTCCTTGTTAGTGCGGTCGAAACCATATTTAATATCACCTTTAATGGGCGATCCCATGGTGGAAAGCTGCACACGGATCTGGTGATGACGACCGGTGATGGGATTTACTTCCAGCAGAAAGTAAGTATCCGTTTTGGCAATTATTTTATAGTGCAGCTCAGATTTTAATGCTCCTTTGCGTGGTTCAGCATAAGCGCGACTTTTGTTTTTCGCTTCATCTTTGATCATGTAGTGAATAAGCGTGCCTTCCATTTCTTTTGGTTTGTTCTTTACAACAGCCCAATAGGTTTTTGTAATGTCTTTGGTGCGGAACAATTCATTTAGCCTGCTTAGTGCTTTCGAAGTTTTCGCAAAAAGAACAACACCGCTCACAGGCCTGTCGATACGGTGTACTACACCACAAAATACATCGCCTGGCTTATCGTATTTCGCGCGAAGAAATTGTTTTACTTTTTCACTTAAAGGCTCATCCCCTGTTTTATCTCCCTGTACAATATCTGAAGGTCGTTTATTGATTGCGATAATATGATTGTCTTCGTAAAGTACTTCTATGCCTTTTTGTTCCATGTTATTTCTTTTAAACGGATCTGTATTCCTGCAAAAATCATGTTGATTTTACTCATCATTTTCCCATTAAAGGAAAGGAAGCGCAGGTAATAGTGACCTCATAATTAACGCAAACTTAGTGAAATAGTTTGAGTTAACTGAATATCTGCTTTTCAATTAAGGACAGTAATAAAACGGGAATACACTTTCAATCGTAATAGCAGGCTTACAAATAAATGATTTACGACTGGTTTTTGCCATATTAAACCAGCCTAATGCACGTGGTGCTGTGCTGACAGGTTTAATATTGGTTCGCAGGTTTTCGGGTGTTGTTGCAAATAATCCTGCCTGTGAATTGGTAATCTGCGTTCTCAGTTGCACAAGGTATTCATATGAATCTTTATTTAATGAATGCACTTCAACCGTATATACATCATTTTCTTTCAGTACATCTTCTGTTGTCATAACAGAGAAGTACGCAGTTGGTGGAATAAAACATAAACCATCGGTTGATTCACCACCTCCTGCATCTTCGCTGATATTAATAACAGATGGTTTATTAAACAGCGTACCATTTTTATAGGATTTCACCCAGTAATAATCACGAACCGGTCCTGCCTGGTCTCTGCCGAACAACCATACAAAGTATCCTTTCACCTCGTTCGTTCCAAACTCTTTATACTCATCAAAGCCCACAGTATCAACACTTGTTGTACGATTAAGAAGTGATGTTGCATAATAGGAATTTCCTTTCCAGAATACGTTTAGTTGGTATATATGACCTTCAACGGCTAAGCTATCTGTTACTGACGGAGTAAATTCATAATTGCCGGTATTGCTGCTTTCTATGAAAGAATATGTTTTCCCATTGTTCAGGTCCTTCAGTTGAACTATTGCTCCGTTGGCTGCAGGAGTTCTGTTGCCATCAAACACAGGTGCTGTTGTTGTTAAACGAACGGTTTGTGTACCGGGAAGATCGTTTACCCAGGCATCAATTACCAATAAGGTTTCTCCTTCAGGCACATCTACCTGTATTACTTTTTCGCAAGAGCTCAGTGTAATAAGTGTAATTACAAGCAGGCCAAAATATTTTATTGTTTTCATCATGATCTTAAAAACTAAAATTGTAAGTAACTGCAGGAACAAATGTTCCTAATACCGAATAGCGAACAGCTTCCGTTTGCGTTGGATTGTCTTCGTTCGGACGGAAGAAAATAGTAAACGCGTTTTTGCGGTTGTAAACATTGTAAACACTAAATACCCAATTGCTCTTATAACGTTTGCGGCTTTCATTCTTTTTAGGTGTCCAGGTTGCGGAAATATCCAAACGGTGATAAGGAGTGTTACGGAAGCTGTTTCTCTTTTCTGTTGTATTATCAGTTACCGTATAACCCTGCACTTCATATTTTACATTCGGAAATGTTGCAGGTGTTCCGCTCATCAATACAAAATTGGTACCGAAGCTCCAGCGTTTGTTCAATTCATAAGACGCTGTAATGTTCATGTTATGCGGTCGGTCGTAACGCGAGAAGTACCATTCACCTTTGCTTAAACCAGGAACCTTACGTTCGGTGCGCGCCAATGTGTAACTAATCCATCCGGTAAATTTCCCTTTGTTCTTTTTAATGAACAATTCAAAACCGTAAGCTCTTCCCTGTCCCTGTAAAAGATCTGCTTCAATGTATTTGTTCAGCAGGAGATTGGAATTGTCGATGTAATCCAATTGATTTTGCATGTTTTTGTAATACACTTCAACAGATGCTTCGTACATGTTTTCTTTAAAGTTCTGGAAGTATCCTAATGCAACCTGGTCGGCAATTTGCGGAAGTAAGTTATTGGTTGCCGGAATCCATACATCAAGCGGTGTTGCAGCTGCTGTGTTGGATACCAGGTGCAGGTATTGTGCGGTACGGTTGTAGCTTGCCTTTACAGAGCTTGCATCGGTAAGTTCATATTTTGCTGACAGGCGTGGCTCAAAGTTTCCATATTGTTTAATAGTTTCCCAGGCCCCGTATTTCTTTTCACTCTTTAAACGCTTCCTGTAGTTAGGAATAGTATCGTAGTAAGTGTATGCAGTTCCTTCGCCCATGTAATTGAACAAGCTGTAACGCAAGCCATATTGCATGGAAAAGCGTTGCCCAAATTTTTGTTCATTGTCAAAATAAATTGCGCTTTCCAAACCGTATTTTGTTTCCAAGCTGAAATCGTTTTTTTCCCCGCTTGCGTTGGTAACAACTGCTTTGCCCGGCTTAAACTGGTAATAGATCACCTGCCCGCCAAAGTGCATGGTGTTATTTTGATTAAGGTAATAGGTAAATTCCGGTTTAAAACTGTAGTTGATAATATTGGAGGCCCAGTCGAAAGCCGTTTTGTCGCTCTCATTTTTGAAACCAATAAAGTAGTTGTAGTTACTATAGTAGAAGGTAGAATTCAGGAATAATTTTTCTCCGAAAATATGATTCCAGCGTGCTGTCCCGGTTGCATTTCCCCAGTCGAAACGGAAGCTTGCGCCAAATACATCCTGCCCGAAATAACCACTTAAGAATACCTGGTTCTTACGGTTGATGCGCCAGTTCACTTTACCGGTAAGATCATAGAAAAAGAATTTTGCATCTTTTAGTTCCGGAACTTTTTTCTTTAATATAGGCTTGGTAAGTACATCAATATAACTTCTTCTTCCTGCAACAATGAAAGATGCTTTATCTTTTACAATTGGTCCTTCAATAGAAAAGCGACTAAAGATAGTTCCTATTCCACCATTGAATTCAAACTTTTTATTGTTCCCTTCTTTCATCCGAATGTCGAGCAATGAAGAGATACGTCCTCCATACTGAGCGGGAATTCCACCTTTATACAATTTCACATCCTTAACCGCATCCGGGTTAAATACAGAGAAAAAACCAAATAAGTGAGATGAATTGAATACCGGGGCTTCATCCAGCAAAATTAAATTACCATCAATATTACCACCACGTACATTAAATCCGCCACTTCCTTCTCCAACGGTAGTAACACCGGGTAACAACTGTATACTTTTTACAATGTCTACTTCTCCCAATAATGCCGGAATTTTAGCAATCTGTTTGATGTCGAGTTTCTGAACGCTCATTTCCATACTTTTTACATTCACATCTTCTTTTTCTGAAGAGATGGTTACTTCATCAAGCGTGGTTTTGTCATCTTCAAGCAGCTCCATATCCAAAGAAGTATTCTCGCTAAGATCCAGTTCTTTTATAACCTGGCTATAACCTATATAGGAGAATACAATTGTGTTTTTACCTTTAGGTAAACTGATGGAGTAAAAGCCGTATGCATTAGAACTCGTTGCTATGGTAGTTCCCTGTTTGTAAACGTTGGCGCCGATGAGCGACTCTCCGTTTCCACCATCTTTCACATAGCCGCTGAGTGTAACTTTATCTTGTGCTACAAGCCATACAGGCAGTGCAAAAAGAAACAGCAGGTAAATTATTTTGCGCATAATGTTCGTGTAAATTTCCGCGGCAAAACTAAGGAAACTTTTTGTGGTTTTAGAGTTTCCTTGTCGAATTTATTTAGACATTGGTCTTTTTAACATTCTTTCAGAATTGTTATATTCGTTATACCAAAGCGTGCAATTATGAGTATAGGTGGATCATTCAGAGGAGTTATTATCGGTTTATTACTGGTAGCAGGTTCAGTTTATCTTTTATGGACCAACGAAGGAAGAGCGGTTCACGTGGCCAAAGCATTGGAAGAAGGTTCTGGTAATGTAAAAAGTATTTCTGAGAATAAGGTAGATCCGGCAAATGAAGGAAAGCTGGTTCACCTGAGCGGAGATGTAAAAACGAATGATACTTTACGGGATGATGAGTTTGGAGTAAAAGTAAACGCGTTAAAATTGATACGTGAAGTTGAATTTTTTCAGTGGAAAGAAAAATCTACAGGTAAAGGCAATAGCGCTTCAGATTATTCGTATAAAAAGGAATGGGTTAACGCTGCTATTCCTTCGGATAAATTCAAAGTGCCGGAAGATCACGTTAACAAAACACCCTATCCTTATGCAGCTTATACGAAACTGGCGAAAAATGTAAGTTTTGGCGGATTTGCGTTTACGGAAGAATTGTTAGGTTATCTTACCACATCCGAAAAGCTCCAGTTCGCAGAGATTGACTCGAACCGGACAAAAAATACATTGCTCAATGCGGGGTACTTTTACATTGGAAGCAGGAACATTCTAAATCCTGAAATTGGTGATGTGCGGATCTCTTACAAAGTTGTTTATCCAATGAAAGCGAGCGTGGTGGCAAGACAAACGTCCAATACATTTGAAGAGTACATTGCTTCTAATGATGAAACCGTATTACTGGTGAAGGAAGGTGTTTCATCGGCTGATAATATGTTTAAGGTAGCGGTGGAGAGTAATAAATTCAAAACCTGGATGTTTCGCTGGCTGGGCTTCTTTATGCTGTTTTTTGGGATCAGGGCCATATTCAAGCCAATAGTGGCTTTAGGGAATATGATCCCGTTGGTTGGGAACCTGATCAGCATGGGAGTTGGCATTGTGAGTTTTGCCCTTGCCGTTCCTGTAACAGCTATTGTAATATCCCTTGCCTGGTTTGCATACCGGCCTTTATTGAGCGGAATTATCATAGGCTGTGGTTTGCTGATCTATTTCTATTACAGGAATAAAGGTAAGAAGAGAGCAGGTGCTATCAATAACCTCAAGGCAAATGCTGGTAACATATCCGCTACCTTAAACTCCGGAAACTCAAAAATTGGTGAAAGCAAATAATGCCCGATTTGTAAACAACCTTTTAATATCTTTTAATTCTTACTTCTCTTAAACACATTAACTTCGTGCCTTCAAATTAAGAAGGAATTTTTATGAGTACTATCGAAAAAGTTAATTGCTTGATCATTGGTTCAGGACCTGCAGGATACACTGCAGCTATATATGCTTCACGTGCAGGATTGAAACCACTTTTATATACCGGTATGCAACCGGGCGGGCAGCTTACCATTACTACAGAAGTTGAAAATTACCCGGGTTATCCTAACGGGATCCAGGGCCCGGAAATGATGGAAGATTTTAGGAAACAGGCTGAACGCTTTGGTACCGACATACGTTTTGGTTACGCAACTAAAGTTGATTTCACAGGCCCGGTTCACAAAGTTTGGATAGATGATGTGGTAGAGATTCATGCAAACTCGGTGATTATTGCTACCGGGGCTTCTGCAAAATGGTTGGGCCTGGAAAGCGAGCAAAAATATAATGGTTTTGGAGTTTCTGCCTGTGCGGTTTGCGACGGGTTTTTCTTCAAAGGACAGGATGTAGCCATTGTTGGTGCTGGTGATACTGCTGCTGAAGAGGCTACTTACCTTGCCAAACTTTGTACAAAAGTGTACATGATTGTTAGACGCCATGAAATGCGTGCAAGTAAAGCTATGCAGGACCGTGTGTTGAATACGCCAAATATTGAGATCCTTTGGGACTCTGAAACAAAAGAGATCTTAGGAACCGATAAAGGCGTAAACGGAGCTATTATTAAAAATGTAAAAACCGGTGAGGAACGTAATATCACTGTTAACGGTTTCTTTATTGCAATCGGGCATACACCAAATACCCAGATCTTTAAAAACTGGATCACTATGGACGAGCAGGGATATATCCAGGCAATTCCGGGAACCAGCAAAACAAATATTAAGGGAGTTTTTGCAGTTGGAGATGCACAGGATAAGGTTTACCGCCAGGCAGTTACAGCAGCCGGAAGTGGCTGTATGGGAGCCCTTGACGCAGAACGTTACCTGGCAGAAATGG
>DASWXS010000270.1:0-2860 GCA_036405375.1 Bacteroidia bacterium | reverse complement strand
TGAAAAAAGGCAAAACTAAGAACAACACTTTTATTTTAAGCGCTATAGGAAACATTATTCATTAAACTTAAATTAATTTGAACCTGCCCTTCCTTTTCTTATCTTTGAAAAAAGACCGGGCATATGGAAAAAAACTTAAAGCCAGACGAACGAGAAGTAGTAAAGCTGGTGCAGTATTTTAAGAAACGTGCCCAGGTGCTCATCACCGAAGATAAGCTCACAGAAGAATATCAGCAGATGCTGGATACCTGCGATAAACTCATTGAGCAACTATACCTGCATGCTGGCGACAGAGAAGCTATACTGGCCGAGCGCGAACAATTGCAAGGCATGATAAAAGACAATGCCAAATGCCCGAAATGCAACAGCAATGAAATGCTGAAAGTAATTGGAACTGACACGAGTGCTGAAGGCTGGGAAAGCAATAAATACAAATGCCGTAAATGCAACATTGCTTTTGTGTGGAATACACCTAATAATCCATGGCACATGATCCCTTATGTGGAAAAATTCATAGCAGAAACCGAATTAAAATTAAGTGGTATAGATCCTGCCGATATAGAACGTGCTGTAACCATGAAAGGTCTTGAACAGATGAAAGAAAATGTGGCCAGGTTAAAACCCATCACAGAAACATCGGATCTTAACCTGAAAAATCTCGAAGAGCGCGAAGTTCAAATGGCCGATATGGTGCGCAAGTTCAAAAAGCACCTGATGATCGAGAAGATTAAAATAGAGGAGTAATTGTCAGCCAGTCTATTCCATTCAAAAACGTATTTTTGTTGAACCATGCAATTCCCGCTTTTCATACGAAAAAACAGAAGCATTCTCCTTTATGGAGTTTCCATGGCTATTTTATTACTGATACTGAAATGGCTGGAATGGAAATATGTGATCATCAGCAACCGGCTTGAAATATACATTGGAGCTATTGCCCTCATTTTTACCTTACTGGGAATATGGCTGGCGAAAAAATTAACTAAACCCAAAACCCTGGTCATAGAAAAAGAAGTAGTAAAGGAAGTGGAAGTATTGAAAGAAATAGATGTGGTTCGGGAAATAGAAGTTATAAAAGAGGTATACATTAATGAAAATGCATCAACAGAAATCAATAAAGCGGAAATCGAAAAACTGGGATTAAGCAACCGGGAAATGGAAGTTTTGCAATTAATGTCGACCGGATTAAGCAACCAGGAAATTGCCGACAAACTTTTTCTTTCGCTTCCTACCATAAAAACACATACCGGTAATATTTTTATTAAACTGGATGTAAAAAGAAGAACCCAGGCAGTGGAAAAAGCTAAACGACTGAATATCATCACTTAAAACAGATCCTACTTTAGTATGAAATACCCATTTTATTGCAAAATCAGACTAAAGTATGAAGGTTTAGACAGACACCGGAAGTAATTTTGCAGCCATATTAACCCGTCTGCTTCAGGGCAGGCAATAAAAACTATTTAACATGAAAAAGAATGTACTCATTTTTGGATCGATCTCCGGCTTAACCATTAGCATCTTAATGGCAATTTCAACCACCATTTTTTGTGGTGCCGACAATTATGAAGGGAGCATGCTGGTGGGCTATGCCACCATGCTGATAGCTTTCGCGTTTATTTTTGTAGGGATTAAAAATTACCGCGATAAATACAACGAAGGCGTGATTACTTTCGGAAAAGCCTTTAAAGTTGGTTTGTTCATTGCCCTCATCTCTTCTACTTTTTATGTGATAACCTGGTTGATCGAGTACTATTTCTTTATGCCTGATTTTATGGACAAATATGCCGAGCATATGATCAGCGAAGCTCAAAAAGCAGGCGCCTCGGCAGCTGAAATTGCAAAACAAACCGCAGAAATGCAAGGCTATAAAGATATGTATAAAAACCCGGTGTTTGTGATCCTGTTTACCTATATGGAAATACTTCCTTTAGGATTGGTAATTTCCCTTATAGCTGCGGCAATTTTCAGGAGAAAACAAAAGCCTCAGGTTATTGCCTAATAGTTTTAATAGATTAGCCCTGGTTGTCACTTCGAGCGCAGTCGAGACGTAAACAACCAGGGCTTCTTTGTACTCCACTCTATCGTTTCTTTATAAAATCTTTATACATTTTACACATCTTTTTATACCTCATTTACAATATCAGGCGTAATTTTGTACCAGATTTATAATTAAGCCTTGAAACATTTCATTTCCAGCAGAACTTCCGGCCTTAGCAGATACCTCATTGTTGTTGGACTGGTGCTTATTGTTTCAGCAGTTTGTTTTGTTCTCTCCGAATTTATCGGGTATCGCGTAACTGCGTTTGTTTTACTGGTTACCGTTTCCATTATCGCAATGCTGTTTGATATACTTCCTGTGCTTTTGTCGGCATTATTAAGCGCATTGATCTGGAACTTCTTTTTTATCCCTCCACGCTTTACCTTTCATATCAGCTCAACAGAAGACCTGATTATGCTGCTGATGTATTTCGTAATTGCATCGGTAAGCGCTGTATTAACGTACAAAATCAGGCAGATCGCCAAAATTGCAAGCGAAGAAGAAAAGAAAGCGAATACCGTAAAACTTTATAATACGCTCTTGAATTCCCTGTCGCATGAGTTGAGAACACCTATTTCTACCATTATCGGCGCTTCGGATAATCTTCTCAATGATAAGAACAAGATCTCGGAAGATAATAAACGTAAACTGGTATTCGAAATCTCCAAGGCATCATTGCGATTGAACAAGCAAGTGGAAAACCTCTTGAACATGTCCCGCCTGGAATCCGGATTTATTGAAGCAAAAAGAGACTGGTGCGATATCAATGAACTGATCTATTCAACAACCAATCAACTGGAAGAAGGGCTCAGGAACCATCAT
>DASWXS010000269.1:0-3537 GCA_036405375.1 Bacteroidia bacterium | reverse complement strand
GAAACAACTAATCCGAACGGTGGCGGCATGTGGAGAAAAAACAGGCATGATAACGGTGATGGAACATTCGGTGTTGATTTAAACAGGAACTATGGTGAACACTGGGGATATGATGACAATGGGTCTTCTCCTACTTCATCAAGTGATACCTATAGGGGAACAGCCGGTTTCTCTGAGTTTGAAACACAGGCAGTACGCGATTTTTGCGAAAACCACGAATTTAAACTTGCGCTGAACAATCATACATACAGTAATTTGCTGATCTATCCATATGGATATGTGGCAAGCACGCAAACACCTGATTCTGCAACATTCACGGCTTTTGCAAAACGCCTTACCAAATGCAGCGGCTTTACTTATGGAACAGGCGACCAAACTGTAGGTTACCTTACTAACGGTGATAGCGACGATTGGATGTACGGAGAACAAACCACCAAGCCTATGATCCTTTCTATGACACCGGAGGCCGGAAATGCATCGGATGGATTCTGGCCTGTTATCACACGCATCATTGATATAGCAAAAGTAACCATGGATCAGAACCTGGGACTGGCAAGACTGGCAACCGCATATGCAGAAGCAAAAGTGCACAACGACAATTTTATTACAAGCACTACTTCCTATATTAATTATGATATTACCCGGCTGGGATTAACTTCTTCCAACTTCATCATTTATTTTACACCGCTTACTTCTAATATTTCGAACGGAACAGGAGCGTATGTACACACGGGGATGACTTTACTGCAAACCAAAACAGATTCTATACAATTAAATCTTACCGGAACACTTGCACAGGGAGAGATTGTAAAATATATAATCGGGGTAAGTAATGGATTTTATACAATTAATGATACCATTACACGCGTTTACGGGCAACCGGTGCAGGCATTTTATAGTAATGGGAATGCTACAACAGGATTTACTTCAAGCGGTGGCACATGGGGAATTTCTACCAGCCAGTTTGTTAGCGCAACAGGAAGTATCACAGATAGTCCTTCCGGACAATATCAAAACAATACAAACAAGTCGATTACTACAACTAACTTCATTGATCTTACCAACGCACTTGCTGCAACTTTAAGTTTTAATTCAAAATGGGATATTGAAAAAGGTTATGATTATGTAGAAGTAATGGCTTCCACTGACGGAACAAACTTCACACCGCTGTGTGGTAAATATACAGTTGGCGGATCAGATTACCAGGATGCAGGAATGCCTTTGTATGATGGAAGACAAACAGGCTGGGTAAAAGAAAGCATAGACCTTTCAGCCTACCTGGGCTCAAACCTGAAGCTACGCTTCAACCTGAGATCAGACGGATTTAGCACAGGAGACGGATTTTATGTTGACGAATTATCTGTATTGAAAATTGTGAACAGTGTAGGATTGGAAGAGATTAAAAACAATGTTGCGCTTCTCCAGAACAATCCAAATCCATGCAGTGACATTACAGGCATTCATTATCGTTTACCAGACAATACAGAAAAATATTCATTGGAAATTATTGATGAATTAGGAAAGGTGGTTTTAAAACAGAACGTTGATACATCCTCGAATGACTTAAGCATTGATGTGAGCAAGTTCAAAAATGGCGTGTATTACTACAAGATAAGTTCAGAATCCAAAAGCTCCGTAGTAAAATCGCTGGTGGTAATCCATTAGGATCATACATGCACCTGGTATAAATTTCGTAACTTGTATGTATGAAGCCACGCGTACTTATAATTGGTGACATACATGGGGCATTTCGTGCACTTAAAGAGGTGTTGGGTATAGCGAAAGTTTCTACACAGGACCAGCTGATTTTTTTAGGCGATTATGTTGATGGCTGGAGCGAATCGTTTGAGGTAGTTGACTTTTTAATTGATCTGAAGCAATCTCACCAATGCATTTTCATAAAAGGCAATCATGATACCTGGTGCGAACAGTGGTTGTTAAACGGCATCATTAAAGAACGCTGGTTTAAAAGTGGTGGTGAAGCCTGTATAAAAAGTTATGAGGACTTAACTCCCGGAAAAAAAACTGCACACCTGGCGTTCTTCTCGGAGTTACAGAATTATCATATCGACGATAAAAATCGTTTGTTTATTCACGCCGGATTTGCTCACACAAAAGGCCCCCACCTCGATTTTTTTGGTCCTGATTTTAATTGGGACAAAACACTTTTTGAAACAGCCATCAGCATGGATAAAACCCTTGAGCCCGATTCTGTATTTTATCCAAAACGATTGAAATTGTTCAGTGAAATATTTATTGGTCACACCATTACTACCGACTATGGATTTGAAACTCCCATGCATGCTGTCAATTTATGGAATATTGATACCGGAGCAGGTTTCAACGGAAAGCTCACTATTCTTGACGCAGACACCAAAGAGTTTTGGCAAAGCACAAAAGTACAGGATCTGTACCCGGGCGAAAAGGGAAGAAACGGAGGCTAAACCGGCCCTTTCATACAATATTTAGTCTTCGTTCCCGTTACAGGTATACTTAAATTTTGTATTTTTACGTGATGCGCCAGTTTCAGTATTTACTCATTTCCTTATTCCTGTCGGCCTCCCTGTTAGGGCAAACTGTTAAATACAGTAATGAATTTTTGGCTATTGGTGTAGGCGCCCGTCAAATGGGAATGGGTAATGCCGGTATTTCCAGCACACGCAATGTAACAGCAGGATATTGGAACCCGGCAGGATTAAGCGGCATGCCTTCCAAAATACAGGTTGCTTACATGCATTCTGAGTACTTTGCGGGTATTGCTAAATATGATTACGGTGCTATCGCGGCAAAGCTGGATAGTGTAAGTGCTGCGTCCGTTAGTTTTATTCGTTTTGGAGTAGATAATATTCCTAATACGATACAACTTGTAGATGCCAATGGAAATGTGGATTATGATAAGATATCTAAATTCAGCGCTACCGATTTCGCTGCATTTTTAACGTATTCCCGTAAAATAGAAAAGGTAAAAGGATTGGAAGTTGGTGGAAGCGCTAAGATCATCAGGAGACGATTAGGCGATTTTGGAGGTGCCTGGGGATTCGGGCTGGATGCAGCAGCCAACTATACAGTGAAAGGTTGGAGGTTTTCTGCTGTTGGCCGCGACATTACAGGCACATTCAATGCATGGACTTATACCCTGGATGAAGACACGAAAAACACATTTGCCTTAACCGATAATGAAATTCCAAAAAATTCGGTAGAAATTACTGTTCCCCGCTTATTGCTTGGAGTATCCAAAAAATACTATGTGTGGAAAGGAAAGGTTTCACTGCTTGGTGAAATAAACCTGGTGAATACTTTTGATGGTAAAAGAAATGCGGTGATCAAATCAAAGACTTTGAGTATGGATCCACAGCTGGGATTTGAAGCGGGTTACCAGGAATTATTCTTCCTGCGTTTCGGCTTTAACAACATTCAAAAATACACTGATATTGACGGCAAATACATCACTACTTTTCAGCCGAATATGGGCGCCGGTATTAAGTATAAGATCTTTACGCTCGATTACGCGTTTACAAATATTGGTAGTGCATCCAT
>DASWXS010000268.1:0-6887 GCA_036405375.1 Bacteroidia bacterium | reverse complement strand
TGCAAATGCGACCGTTTTTTGTTGTTATTATTAATTAAAAATCACGCTGTGATTTATGATCTTCTATGTTTGCCAGGTTCTTTAATGCCTCGAATACTTCGTAATCAACACGTCCGCCAATAGCACTATTCCCCATTTTCTGGTTTTCAACGTAATCTTTGGCAGGAGGTAATGTTTCGCTTTCAACCTTTAAAACATAAACTCCCTGTGCACCTTTGAATACTTTAGATACGCCACCAACTTTAGTAGCAGCCATTACACCGGTAAAGAAATCATCACGGCCAAGATTAGGAATAGAATAAGCAGTGAATGTAACGTTATCTGCGCTCATTAACTGAAGCCCCATTTTAGTAGCATACTCTTCTGGAGTTTTTGCTCCGGCTCCTTTGGAAGCGAACTCAGCCATGAACTGCTCTGCTTTTTTCTCCTGCTTAGCTTTTAATGTAACTTCATCTTTTACCTGCTCTAGTGGTGCAGGACCTTTTTCTTTAATTTCTGCCAGTTTAGCAACCACAAAACGGTTACCGAATGTAAACACAGGATTTCCCTGTGCATCTGCCACCAGGCCACCTTGCTGACTATTATAGATTGCCCTTACAAACTCTTTCGGGTTTTCTAAACCTGCAATTGTCTTCTCGCCTTCTTTAATATTATCAGCAATACGTTTGTTCAATTTATTTTCATCAACTGCTTTGTCAAATAAATCTGCAGTATTGTTTTTTCCTGCAAATTCGCTTGCCTGCGCAAAGAACAGGTCAGTTGTGCTCTTACTTGGAGTAATCATTGTAGTAATTGTTCCAAGTGTGTACATATTTTGTCTTCCTTTACTGATATCCAATACTTCCATAATATGGTATCCGAATTGAGATTCAACCACACCCAGGTCACCTTTTTTACCATCTAAACCGAAACGTTTGAATGGCTCCACAAACCCACTTGCTTCATTTAACCAACCATAATTTCCGTCTTTACCCATCCAGTCTTCGTTCTCTTTTTTGTTTGGTGGCATTTTTTTACCTCCATCATCAGAGTATGTTTTAACGAATTCTGCAAACTTGCCACCTTTTTTAAGAACGGCAACTAAACTATCGGCTATTTTCTTAGCCTGGTCTTTTGAGCGGGTAACTTCCTGGGATGCACCTGAACCTGCATAAGCAATCAGGATATGACGAACTTTAGCAGAATCAAGCGTTGAAGAAATCTTCATTAATTTAGAAACTTTAATGCTTGCATTATCCATATATGGACCAAAAACAGTTCCCGGAGCAGCGGTGTAAATAGATGAATCAATGTTCGGGCTGATCATTCCTTTCTTCACCGTTGTAATATCCAGATTTTGATTCTCGTTAGAATTTGCAATGAAACTGCTATCCTCTGATCCTGTTTTTTTATCGCGGAAATCATCAGCAACAGTTTGCATACTTGCCATAAGATCGGCTACATCTTCTTTTGAAGGAACTGATTCCCAAATGATGTATTCAATCTTGCGGCTGGTTTCTTCATTTGTATACATGTATTGGTGCTCGTTGTAATATTTCTGAATTTCTTCATCAGAAACTTTAACAGATGAATCAGGAACAGATGAATACTGTTTGAAAACAAACTTTACGTTTACCGCACGTTTCTGAGCTACGTATGCATCCTTAGCTTCAACAGTAGTTGTATAAAAACCTTTCTTGATCAGGTTCATGTATTTTTCGCTCATTCGCATTTCACGAACCTGGTCTTCCAATTGCTTCCAGAATTTCTCCTGCTCAGGTTTCATTTCTGTAACAAACTTGTTCAGTTTCTTAATATCAAGCCCGCCTTGCGCATCTGCAAATTGCTCATATACTTTACCGGTTTGTCTGTCGGTAAAATAAGTAATCACATATTGGTGAGGATGAACCAATAATAAATCAGCCAATTCATCATCGCCTACTTCAATACCAAGCTCTTTCCATTGAGATTTTAAAACTTTATCGTTTACCAAAGAAGTCCATGCCTGGTCGATGATCATCTGACGCGTGTTTTCATCAATTTGCTGACCACTGGCCGAATAATTCGCCATGTACTCATCAACTTTATTTTTCAGTTCGAAATAATCTATATCTTCTCCGCCAATTTTACCAATAGAATTGGCATTGCTACCAAACAAAGATCCGTTTGTACTGAATGCCGATTGTAAAATGAAAATAACTAGGGCTAAACCTACTATACCAATGAGTAAACCTGATTTACTGCGAATTTTTTCTAAAACGCTCATATCTAATTTTTAAAGTCTGCAAATATAATGGAATTTGAAGAATGCGCCAATTAATTAACGTACTCCATTTTTTTGGTTTTCAATTAGATAGCGATTTTATTCTTTACCTGCCCACTTAAACCCTGACTTACACCCCTGAATTTAGCGTCCTCTCTAAATTGTGTCACAATGTTTGTAAATTAAAACCCGGGAGCTTATTCTATTACGTATTTTTGTGTTTCCCAAAAAAATCATGGAAGAAAACGAAACAATAGAAATAATTGGTGCACGAGCACACAATTTAAAAAATATAGACCTCACCATTCCACGTAATCAACTTGTAGTGATTACCGGCTTAAGCGGAAGCGGTAAATCATCACTTGCATTTGATACAATTTACGCAGAAGGACAACGTCGTTACATAGAAAGTTTTTCATCTTATGCGCGCCAGTTCCTCGGCGGTATGGAGCGGCCTGATGTAGATAAAATCTCCGGCCTGAGCCCTGTGATTTCAATTGAACAGAAAACAGTAAATAAAAACCCACGCTCAACAGTGGGAACAATTACGGAAATCTATGATTTCCTGCGTTTGTTATATGCACGCGCCGGCGACGCTCACTCTTACGTAACCGGTGAAAAAATGGTGAAGTATTCAGACGAGCAGATTCTTGATCTCATTATGGAAGAGTTTGACGGAAAAAAAATAAATGTGCTTTCTCCAATCGTAAAAGGAAGAAAAGGACATTACCGTGAACTGTTTGAACAGATACGTAAACAAGGCTTTTCCAAAGTCCGCATTGATGGCGAGATAGAAGATCTTGTTCCAAAAATGCAGGTTGATCGTTACAAAATTCACGATATAGAAATTGTAATTGATCGCATTGAGATCAACAAAGCAAGCAAACAACGTTTGTCTCAATCGCTTCAAACAGCAATGAAGCAAGGCAAAGGAACGCTGATGATATTGGAGAATGAAGAAGCATCAGGTAAAGGAAATAAAAAGTCAAAGAATGTTCCCCGATTTTTCAGTCGTAACCTCATGTGCCCGACATCGGGAATTTCTTACGACGAGCCGGCACCAAACATGTTCTCATTCAATTCGCCGTATGGAGCGTGTACGAAGTGTAACGGACTAGGTGTGGTTTCAGAAATCGCTATTGATAAAATTGTTCCTAACCCAAAATTAAGTTTAAAAAAAGGTGCCATTGCACCTATGGGTGATTATAAAAACTCGTGGATCTACAAGCAAATTGAAGCCATTGGAAAACACTTTGGCTTTGACCTAGATACTCCGTTTGAAGACCTGGAAGAGGAAGCGGTGAATACTATTTTATACGGAAGTGATGAAGTGTTTTCGGTAAAAACAGAATCGAATGCAGAAGGCTATTCATTCACGTTCGAAGGTATTGCTAACTTTATTATGAAGCAGGCAGAAGAAAATCCTGCCCCAGGTATGCAACGCTGGGTACAGGGGTTCACCAATAAAATTACCTGCGACCAGTGCAACGGAACGCGTTTAAAAAAACAAGCCTTGTACTTTAAGATCGACAACAAAAACATTGCTGAACTTTCTAAAATGGATGTTGGCGCATTGGAGACTTGGTTCAAAGATATTGAGAAACGTTTAAGCAAAAGCCAGAATATTATTGCAAAAGAAATTCTGAAAGAGATCCGTGCACGCATCGGATTTTTGATGGGAGTTGGCCTGGATTATGTTTCCCTTAACTTAAGCTCCAAATCCTTATCAGGTGGTGAAGCTCAGCGTATTCGCCTGGCAACGCAAATAGGTTCCCAATTGGTAGGTGTATTATATATTTTGGATGAGCCAAGTATTGGTTTGCATCAGCGTGATAATGTTCGTTTGATTGAAGCGCTGAAAAATTTACGCGACACAGGTAATTCTGTTTTGGTAGTTGAGCACGATAAAGATATGATCCTAGAAGCTGATTATGTTATTGATATTGGTCCAGGCGCCGGAGTACACGGAGGAAGAGTAGTTGCTGCAGATATCCCATCGAAATTATTAAAGCATCCTACACTTACTTCAGATTACATCACGGGTAAAAAACAAATAGCAGTTCCAAAAACGAGGAGAAAAGGAAATGGAAAAAAAATAACGATTAAAGGTGCAACAGGTAACAACCTGAAAAATGTTTCTGCCGAATTTCCTTTAGGAAAATTCATTTGTGTAACCGGTGTATCGGGAAGCGGAAAGTCGAGCCTGATAAATGAAACACTTTATCCGATTCTTAGCAATCATTTTTACAATTCAGAAAAGAAACCTTTACCTTACAAAAGCATTACCGGCTTAGAACATATTGATAAAGTAATTGATATCGATCAATCGCCTATCGGGCGCACACCACGAAGCAACCCGGCTACATATACAAACGTTTTTTCAGACATCCGCAATTTATTCGCGGTAGTTCCTGAAGCTAATATTCGTGGCTACAAACCAGGACGTTTCTCTTTCAATGTAAAAGGAGGACGCTGTGAAACCTGTATGGGAGCTGGTGTAAAAACCATTGAGATGAATTTCCTTCCCGATGTATATGTACAATGCGATGTATGCATGGGCAAACGATATAACCGTGAAACACTGGAAGTACGTTACAAAGGAAAATCGATCAGCGATGTATTGGATATGACCATTGACCAGGCCTGTACATTCTTCGAAAATGTTCCCACCATTTATCGCCAGATAAAAACATTGCAGGATGTAGGTTTAGGCTACATTACACTTGGTCAGCAGGCTACTACCTTATCAGGAGGCGAGGCTCAGCGCGTGAAACTTGCTACTGAATTGAGTAAGCGTGACACCGGCAATACATTCTATATTTTAGATGAACCAACAACCGGTTTACATTTTGAAGATATCCGCATTCTTCTTGAAGTGCTGAACCGCTTAGTAGAAAGTGGTAATACGGTATTGGTAATCGAGCACAATATGGATATTATTAAAGTTGCGGATTATATCATTGACGTAGGACTTGAAGGTGGTGCCCGTGGCGGAACAATTTTGTGCACAGGAACCCCGGAAGAGATCGTTAAGAACAAAGAAAGTTATACAGCCAAATTCCTCAAAAAGGAATTATAACAAAAACCTAAAACCCTATGAGAACCAAAATAACTGAGATCAAAGAAACATATACAGCAAGGCGACGTGTAAGAAATGCAGACGGTACTTATGAAATGAAAGAAGTTCCACTTACACGTTTCAAACCTGTTAATTACATAGAAGGCTGGGCGCGGTTTGGAGGGTTTATGCTGGATATGGTTTTCATTCTGATTTTTGAAGGAATAATAGGTTTTGGTATCGGGATTTGCGTTGCGTTATTCGGAGATATTTCAACTCTTGAAACCCAGGAATTCGATCTTTCGCTGAGAGTATTGACCTGGTTACTTATTCGTCCGTTATTCTATATTATTTTTGAAGGAGGTTTCCAGGCAACTCCTGCAAAACTTATTTTAGGAAGAGTTGTTGTGAATGAATATGGAGAGAAACCAAGTTTTGGGCAAATACTGGGAAGATCTTATGGACGCATTGTTCCGTTTGAAGCTTTTTCCTGCTTTAATGGTTTGGGATGGCACGATTCGTGGAGCGAGACCCTGGTGTTGCGCAAGGAAGATCTGAAAGGACTAAAACTCGCTATTCAATTACAGGAAATTGGAAAGCCCGAAACAATGACAAACAGAGAAACTCCCATTGCATAATGATTCGAATATCATCCCTACGGGATTTCAGAGTCCTGCTGCACTATTCATCTTACCTGGATTTCGTCCCTAACGGGACTAGTAAAATGTAACAAATACATTCAATTACCAAATCCCGTTAGGGATTATATACTGGTAAATAAATTGTAGATTTATTTACCAAAGTCCCGTAGGGACGATATAGAAATATGCCTAACACATACACCCAAATCCATTTGCAATTTGTTTTTGTAGTTAAATACAGAAGCAATTTGATTAAAAGCTCATGGAAAGATGAATTATATAAATACATCACAGGCACTATTCAACATTACGGTCACAAGTTGCTTGCAATAAACGGAATGCCTGATCATATACATGTATTGGTTGGAATGAGACCTACACAATCAGTTTCAGATTTGTTACAGGATATTAAAGGCAGCTCATCCAAATGGATCAATGAAAAACGGTTTTCCAATAGTAAATTCGAATGGCAGGAAGGATACGGTGCATTTTCATATAGTCCTTCCCATGTAGATAATGTAATCAATTACATTAATAACCAGGAAAAACACCACCAGACAAAATCATTTCGCGATGAATACTTACAATTATTAAAAGATCAGAACATTAAATACAACGAACGTTATATCTTTCACGAACCACTTTAATCTATAAAATGAAAACACTTTTTTTACATCTAACTTTGTTAATATTCATAACAAGTCATACAAAAGCTCAAAAAACAGCTGAAGAAGCGAAAGCATTTTTCAATGATTACAAAACAACCGTAACGATAACTGACCTGATCAGGCATTCATTACCTACGCTGGAAGAATGCAAAGTTGTTTTTTCAGGCGATAACGCGAAAACATATTTTAATTCGCTGGAAGAAATGAAAGCAAAAATGAATGAGCCAATTAAAGAGGGAGAAACATTTGTTGATATTGGAATTGAATCATTCACTACA
>DASWXS010000267.1:0-2579 GCA_036405375.1 Bacteroidia bacterium | reverse complement strand
ATTTCTTCTTTAATGCGGTCGATATACTCTTCTTTGTTGTGCGATTCAAAAAGCAGGTAGTCGAGATATTCTTTATTGTCTTTTTTATACCTGGCAAGTGCAATGCACAGCTCTGCAAGCTCTTTCGGAGAAAGGTTCAGTAATTCTTTTTTTACTTCGCTGAGACTCGATGATTTCATTGCAGCACAAAGGTACACATTTACGCAATGTTATTTTTGAGCGGGTTTTGTATCAGGTGCCGTTGTATTTAAGATCAAGCCCTTTCAGTCCTTTTACAATTGTTTTGGCCACCAGGAAGTCGCGGTACCAGTTTTGATCGGCAGGAATTATATGCCAGTCGGCTGCTTTGCTGCAGTTCTTAAAGATCTCTTCGTAAGTATCCGCATACTCGTCCCAATGCTTTGCTTCCACCTGGTCACCATCGTTGTGTTTCCAGAATTTTTTTGGATTCGTTTTGCGTTCTTCCAGGCGAACGCTTTGCTCCTTTTTCGAAATATGAAGAAAGAATTTTAAAATAAGTGTGTTGTCATCTTTTAAAAGCTCTTCGAAATTATTGATATGTGTATAACGCCTTTTTATTACCTGTTTCGGAGAAAGTTTGTGTACGGTTGGAACAAGTATTGCTTCGTAATGCGAGCGATTGAATAGCTGGATCATTCCTTTTCCCGGAACGTGGGGATGAACCCTCCATAAAAAATCGTGAGCAGCTTCTTCGGCTGTTGGAACTTTAAACGCCTGTACCCTGCAGCCTAATGGATTTACACCTTTAAATACAGTTGAAATAGTTCCGTCTTTACCCGACGCATCCATGCCTTGTAAAATAATCAGCACCTTGTATTTTCCCTGGGCATATAATATTTTTTGAAGAGAAGCTATCTCTTCAACCAGTTTCAGCGTTTCCGCTTTCGTTTTTTCCTTGTTGAGGGATTTTGGTGCGGTGGTAAGTGTTTTGGATAGTTTCATAAATTTAGTTTATGTCTTACTCAAATATACTAAACGTGTGCCAATAAAAAAAGCAGGCTTCAGCCTGCTTTTTTTATAATGATCCTGAGAATATTATCCTACTTTTTTCTCGAATTCTTTCATCGCATCCACCAATACCTGCACACTTTCAATTGGCATAGCATTGTAAATAGATGCGCGGTAACCACCAACATCACGGTGACCTTTTAGTCCACTCAGGTTATATTCTTTTGCAAGTTTGTCAAACATTTCTTCATATTCAGGTTTAGTTGGAAGGAAACATACATTCATATTACTTCTGTCTTCTTTTACAACTGTTCCTGCAAAACAAGAATTTCTGTCGATCTCAGCATATAGCAGATCCGCTTTTTGCTGGTTAATCTTTTCGATCCAATCCACACCACCATTTTGCTTTAACCAGCGTAATGTAAGCATACTAACATACACCGGGAATACAGGAGGAGTATTGTACATGCTTTCTCCTTTTACGTGAACATTATAATCAAGCATCGATAACATCTTACGACCGCTTTTGCCCAGCATATCTTTTCTTATCATCACCATGGTGCTGCCTGCAGGCCCCATGTTTTTTTGTGCTCCGGCATAGATCAGTGCAAAATCTTTTGCATTCACTCTCCTGCTGAATAAATCAGAGCTCATGTCGCACACCATCGGAACCGGCGATTTCGGAAATGATTTCATTTGTGTTCCGTAGATGGTATTGTTGGAGGTAATGTGGAAATAATCCGCATCAGGTGGAATTTCGTATCCTTTCGGAACGTATGTGAATTTTTTATCTTCTGAAGAAGCGATTACTTTGGTATTACCAACTATTTTCGCTTCTTTAATTGCTTTGCTTGCCCATACACCGGTATTTACATATGCTGCATAACCTGTTTCAGTAAGCAGGTTCATAGGTACCATACCAAATTGTAAACTTGCCCCGCCACCCAAATAAAATACTTCATATTCATCTCCGACTTCAAACAGGTCTTTCACCAGTTGGCGTGCTTCATCCATTACGCTAACATAGTTTTTGCTACGATGGGAGATCTCCAGCAAAGAAAGATTCATGTTGTCGAAATTGATGCAGGCATCTGATGCCTGTTTTAAAACTTCCTGTGGTAAAATTCCGGGACCGGCGCTGAAATTGTGGATCTTTGGCATACGTTTAAAATTTTTAGTAAAATTAGGAATAAAGCAAACACCACGAACGCTTAAGTACTAAATAATTTTTACTTTCGTATTAGATTTCCCCCGGGAAAATCAAAGGAATTACTATGGCTTCTGCGAAAAACTTTTTTACTGAAAATCAGCAGGCAACTATTGTTGACGCTATTAAGCAAGCTGAATTAAAAACTTCAGGCGAGATCCGCTTGCACCTGGAAGACAAATGCAAGGATAACCCGGTAAATAGGGCGAATATGCTGTTTGAAAACCTGGGCATGCACAAAACTGAGCTTCGCAATGGCATCCTGTTTTACATGGCGGTAGAAAGCAAAGATTTTGCTGTGGTAGGGGACAAAGGCATTCATGAAAAGGTAGGGGCTGAGTTCTGGGACACAGTTAAGGATAAAGCAATCGGACATTTCAAGAAAGGCATGTTTGCCGAAGGA
>DASWXS010000266.1:0-8897 GCA_036405375.1 Bacteroidia bacterium | reverse complement strand
ATCATAACCGGTCCTGTTTTAATAGGCTGTGGTATCATATCTGCGGTTATTGTTCTTTGGTATTATATAAAAGCCTGGAGAAATTAGCCATTTCACTTTTTCAAGTGTTCATCAACTTAATGTTCTAAAGGTTCCCTGCTTGTATGCCTGACCCTCAATATTAAAATATTCTTCCCTGAAATACGATAAACAATTCTATAACTGTAAACAATATAAGCCCGGTAAGTTCCATCGTTATTTATCTTAAGAACATCTGCTTTATATATTTCTTTGCCCGTTTCAAGAATACGGTAGAAGCCAATATTTTACTCTTAACCTGCTTTGCCGCAGTTTCAGATTTTCTTCTTATTCAGATTTTCTTCTTATGTAAATATAGATTTCTTTTAATTGATGTTGGCATCATCGGACCAAATAACCTGGTACTTTCTGGATCTTACCATTTTTCCGATTCCCGTTCCAAATCACTTTGGGTAATATATTTACCTTTCTTTACTTGCCGCTCTGAATTTTCCAACTCTTTGTTGTATTGCTTTATGCTTATTTTCTGATCCTTTGTTTCCACATGCAATAAACTTTTAGCCATTTGCAATAATAATTCCTGCTGTTGTATCGTCAAAAGCGGAAGATAATTATCCAGTTGTTTTTTTATTGCCGTTGCCGTCATTTGATGTAATTATATGCTAATTTACTAAATTTCTATTACTTCCCCGCCGCTTTCAATTGCTTATCAACCAATGCCAGGCCTTCTTCAAAACTGTGTGGATTGTATCCCAAATCTTTTCTTGCTTTGTCGATAATGAAACCTGTAACCGGTGGGCGTTTTGCAGGTTGTTTAATACCTTCGCTTGTACTCGGCGTAATAAGTGACCTGTCGAGCTTCCAGAAATCTGCTACCCTGTAAACTAACTCAAGGATATGCATAAAATCACCTCCTGAAATATTGTAAACTCCTTTAGCCTCTTTTTTTGCTATTAAGATACAGCCATCTGCCAGGTCTTCTGCTAAAGTTGGGGTTCTGAACTGATCATTCACTACATTGATTGCTTTGTTTTGTTCGAGGCTGCTTTTTGCCCATAATACAATATTGCTCCTGCTTGCATTGTCTACTACTCCATAAACCAGCACTGTACGTGCAATCGCCCAGTTCAGTGCACTTTTGGTCACAATATTTTCTGCTTCCAGTTTCGACCAGGCATAATAACTTAATGGATTTGGTTTTTCGTCTTCTGTAAGCGGGCCTTTTGTTCCATCGAAAATAAAATCAGTAGACAAATGCGTTAAGTGCGGTTTATAACCTGCATGATTGCTTTGAAGTTCTTCCAGTGCAGTAACAATATACTGTACTGCATCCACATTCATTTTTTTACACTCTTCCTGCTGCAACTCACACGCATCAACATTGGTCATAGCAGCGGTATGAATAACAGAATCCGGGAGGTACTTTGCCAGCACTTCCTTTACATTTTTTTCATCCGAAATATCCAGCGAACAATACTCATAACCGTCTTTACCCAATAATCGGTTCTCGCCTCTTGCTGTTGCAATCAACTGAACTGTTTTGTCTTCCCGTAATTTGTAAACCAGCTTTTGGCCCAATAAACCATTGGCACCTGTAATGAGTATTTTCTTCATAGTGAAATTAATGTTCGTCAAAATTACGAAAAAGAAAAGTTACCTTAGTTGAAGTTATGAGAATACCTGCTTATATTTTTCTTTCATGCCTGTTGGCCTTCCTTTCTTCCTGTTCAGGAAAATGGGAGCCTGTTTCATTGGCAAAGGAAAAACATCATATGTTTGACTGGTATCATTCAGGTGGAATCACCTTCTTAGTAGTAAGTGGCGAAAAAATATACGGATGCACAAAAGGAGAGGGATTGGTAGTTTCAAACGACGAAGGTAAAAGCTGGACAAAAGCCAGGTTAACTGGCTTACCCGATAGTATTGAGATCAACACTATGGTGGCGGATAAAAACATAATGGTAGCCGGAACAGATGGTTCGGGCATTTACATTTCACAGGATAATGGAAAAAACTGGAAGCAGGTAAACAGCGGCTTGTACGATACAACGCAGTATAAAATTTATTGCAAAACAGAATTGGAAAATGAACCCAAAGATCTGAAATGGAAAAAAATGACAAGAGGTTATTCGGATAGCAACGAATGGTATAATAAAATATTGAATGAATTTAAAGCAGCTGACGTTACAAAGTACATGCAGGAGCAACTAAAAACAAGTTCAGTTGCAATAAATGGAAACCACATTATTGCTTATTTACCAGCGGCAGGAATCTTCACTACAACACTAAGCGCGGCCAAATGGGAAAAGGTTGAGATAAAAGACGACACATTGCTTGGTTATTACACAATGGATTTTGCTGCAGATGACAAGAACGTTTTTGCATATAGTTATGATCTCCTGCACCGCTCGCAGGATCACGGAAAAACATGGAAAAAACTCCATATCAATATTCCCTGGGATACTGCCTACGTTGGGGAAAACGAGGTAGTTCAATATGAACGCGAAACAATAAATGCTATAACCATCAAAGGAAAAACAATTTACGCGGCCACCAGTCACGGTGTTTTTATTTCTTATGATGAAGGAGATCATTGGAAAGAAATGAATATGGGATTACCACGCAAAAAACCAGTTTCTGCGATAACACTAACAGACAATCGTTTATTTGTTTGCCCGGGTGACTACCAGGGAGTTTATGTTTCGAATGATGATGGAAAAAGCTGGAAGCCATTTAATGAAGGATTCAGAAAAAATACGGACGCACAATATCACTGTGGCTTCATTACTTGTTTTGCAGTAACTACGAATAAAATCTTCGCTGGTGTTTGGACCAATGGTGATTGCCCGGATGCATTATGGGTAAGGGATTTGAAAGATGCAGAATAATATTATTTAATCTCCCGCACAATTCAATTTTATTTAACCACACAATAAATGATTTTTGGTCTCGTTATTTCACAAAAAAATAACATTATAGACATCAACAAATACTAAACTTTAAATTGAAACCAATGAAAACGTTTAGTACACTTGCTGTTCTGTCAGCTATGCTTGTATTTGTTTCCTGCAAAAAAGATAAATCAATAAATCCGCCAACTCAGCTTAGCTCAAAACCATCCGCTCAAACAAGCAGGAGCTATATGCCATTAAAAGCTGGAGCGTATTGGCTTTACAAACGCGGAACCATGGATACACTGGAAAATATAAGTTTTTCCGGATCAGCTTATGATAGTGTTTATGTTTCCGGGGATACCCTGATAAACGGAGCGAAACACTTCATTTTAAAACATAGCTTGCCGGGATATAGTTATTTTGGCTTTCATGGTTTGGCTACCCAATGTTATCTCGACAGTCTTTCCCAGTATGTAATGCCTTACTATTTTACCAACGATCAGATTGGTGATACCCTTGATACGGAGACCAATTATCCATGGCTACCCGGTTTAATGGTTTATTCGATGTCTAATTACTATTACAGCATGCAAACTGCTCTTGGCGTCAAAAATGGGATTAGAATAGAATCACATCCTGTTTATCCATCGGGCTATCCCGATTACTATAACCGGTATTTTTGTTACGATGCGTATCTTGAAGGCGTGGGCATGAACAGGAAAGTCATTATGTTTTCTTCCGGGCCTGATAGCAGAATGGTGTATGAGCTTATCGGATACGGAGGCCTGGATTAGTTTACCACTTTGTACATCTAGAGTTATCTTTTCTGCCAAAACGGAATCGTTTCTTTTTAGGCTTATAGGATTTATGTTGAACCAAAGTGTGTTTTCTGAAAACAGAACGATTCGCTTTCACTTTTTTGACCTCTGAACCGGAAGAAGTTTTATGAACTTTAGTGGTCGCTACCGATTCTGTTATAAGACTAACATCAGGTTCTTTGTTTACCTGCTTACCCAGGTTTTCTCCAATGTCTTTGGACGCGATCTGTATATCTTCATTTGCTCTTTGCTTTTGATATTCGTTATCAGCAATGTTTTTGTTTGCTTGCTCACCTATTTTTTCACCAATCTCGTTTAACGCTATCTGTACATCATCGTTCGCTATTTGCATTTGATATTCTTCATCAGCGAGTTGCTGGTATTTATGGCAAGGGCAATCGGGATTGCGCGGATCGTTAATATCGTATTTAACTTTAGTAGTATCGCCATTGTTTGCGAAGCACGCAAGTTGCAACAACACAAAACCAATTGTATATAAAAATGTTCTCATTACAATGCTTTCTTTAAAACTTATTCTTGTAATTTACCCGTTCGAGCGCGGTCGGGAACTAACCTATTAATGCATCCCGACTCCGCCCGGCATGACATTAATCAGGATTTCTTAATAATTACTTTATCTGCACCAGCCCACGATTTAAATTCATTTGTGTAATACAAATATGCTGAAGAAGCAGGAGCATCATACTCACCAGGCATTTCCGCTTTCAGGTCCAGGTTAATTTCTTTTGCTGCTGAAGGAGCCATGCAACGGTAATAGATCGCAACATTATTCCCTTTGATCTCATAATAATCAAAGACCTTTTTCTCCTGCAATTCTTTCAGCTGCCATGGCTGAACAGTAAATCCTGCAGGAATACCAACCAGCACCATGGTTGAAGGAATACCTTCATTCTTTTTATTGGTAACTGTTGTTGTTAAACGAACCGTTTCTCCTACTACCGCCGTTGCAGCTGCAAGCACTGTTTTCAGATCCACTACGCATTCGCTGTTGCTAACAGGCAAGTAAGTATTCCAGTTTATTCCAACAGTATATGGAAGCGGCGTTTTCACACCAATATATTTTACTTTCACTGTGTGTTTGCCTTCTTCTTTCATGTATTCTTCCAGGCCTTCAAAAACAATTGCTCCTTTATCTCCTGCTTTGTAACTTTTTTCAGCTGCCTTTTTACCATCAATGTATACAACAAGGGTTCCGTCTTCCGTTGTTTTTTTACTTGCTTTTGCAAACTCTGTCAATGCTTTCAGCGCAAGGACAGTTCCTTGTGTATTGCCGAATGTTCCGCTACCATCACGTGCAGCAATAAGGTATTCAACTGATTTATTAACTGCTGCCCCGTTCTTATTGGTTTCTTTTAACATGGCAAGGGTTGCCAGGGAAGTAGTTTCAATGGTAAGTGATCGGCCCAGGGAATACGTAATAGAATGTTTGGTGCCTGTCCAGCTTCCTTCTTTGGTTTGCAGTTTCATTAAAGCAGTTAAAGCATCACTTGCCTTTTTGGTTTCCTTCAGGTTGAAAGCTGCATTTGTCATCAATGCTAACGTGTATGGATCTTTAGTTTCCATTGCATTGTTATACGAAGCATTGAATTCTTTTTTAATATCAGTATAGCCGGCTTCAGAAAGTGAATAAACAATATACGCGTCGGTTACTTCTTTACTTGCTCTTCCAAAATTATCAAGCGCTTTTGAATTCTGCTGAAAACCACCTTTACCATCTTTTCTGCTCATCAACCAATCAGCTGTTCTGTCAACCATTTTCTGGTCAACATTAGCACCCACATTTTTCATATCGTTAAATTGCATTAAACCATAAGCACTCAAGGCTTCGTGGCCAGGATTTGAGCCAAACCATTCGTAACCTTTTTCTTTTGTTTCGAAAGTGATCAACCTGTTGTATCCTTTTCCTAATAATTCACTTGCACGTGATATTGTTTTTTCATCATCACTTCCTGACGATTTCAAATAATCCAATACCATTGCATTCGGATATGAGCTCAGAGACGTTTGTTCGAAACATCCGTAAGGCTCGCGCAAAATACCTTCTACTCCTTTCATCAGATCAGACACTACATTAGGAAACGCGGTAACAATTGCTTTTAATGACCCTTTCACTACATTTCTGTTAGAGAATGTATATTCTTTCTCCACTTCCTGGCCGGAGAATGAAACGCCTGCAGGGAAACCTTTAGGAGCAACACGGATCTTTTGCGTAAAGGCATCACCCAAACCACAGGCTTTAAATGTTACTGTAAAATCTCCCACCCCAATTTTGTCAGACACTTTATAATCGAGGTAAATTGTTTTCGCTTTACCAGGCATGATGGTTTGAATTTCAGGAATAGCCTGAACCGCTTTCAGAGCTTCGGGAGCAATCACCGTTAATTTTCCACCAAGTGGTTTATCGGTATTGTTCGTTAAATTGAGTGGAATTGAAACTATATCTTCCGTTGCAACTTCCACCGGAATTTTAGTTGCCATACCAAATGGCAACTGTGTAAAGAAGGTATGTTCTCCTCTTCCAATTGTTCCTTCGTTGCTAATGCCTTCCACAGTTGTTCTGAAAGAAGATACATCATCAGACATGTAGAACTCCACCGTTTTTTTCCCGGTATGATCTACTTCCAGGTTTGAGTTCCAGTAAATGGTATTTCTGAAATCGGTTCTTGTTTCTACATTCTCCTGCGATTCATATTTAGGCGCATAGAATTGTTTTGCACGATAGTATCCAGCTGTAGGCGGCATTTGAGCTGCTTCACCTTTTGCCAGGTTTGCATTAAAAAAACCTCCCCGTTGATCCACAATGATAGCTTGCCCGTTAACATTTGCCAGTTCATTCAGATCATTTTTTGCATTGAATGCATTTTTCTTGTCTTCTTCTTTTCCTTTTGCTGCTTCAACTTTTCCCTCATCAAACTTTACTGCTTCTTTCTCCTGCACTACCGCAACTTCATCCAGGAGCACATTGTCGGGAACCATTTGAACATCCATCGCCACGTTATTTTCGGCAGGGACATCTTTCTTTACTTCTGCCCGTTTCTTCCCGCCACCTTTGTTTACAGGTTTTTTGATACCGGTTCCATTACCACCAGGAACCGTGTTAACTGCCGAATAAGAATAGGTTGGATATGCAACCGGCTTATACATATACACGCTCAGGTTCTGATTATATTCATAAACGGGCTGACTTTGATATGCAAATCCTTCAGCGGTGAAATTCAGGTACACATAAGAAGTTAAATCAATTTTACTAAAACTGAATTTTCCATTGGCATCAGTAATAACTTCTTCACCTATTGACCCGATTTTTACTTTTGCTTTCGCAAGAGGTTTTGATGTAGTAGCATCGATGACAACCCCGGAAACAATTGCTTTTTCGTTTACATATTTCACAAGGGGTTTTTCCTGTTTTTGGATTTGTTCCCAGGTAAACCTCCTCCAACCAGAGGTCATCAATAAATAGTCGAGCGCTTTTTCTGCTTTCTCTTCCTTTTTATCAAAATAAAAAGCTGGCTCTTCTACTTTTACATCCAGGTCTTCCTGCAATAATAGTTGAGAAAGAATGTTCCCTGATTTATCATCAGCGAACGAAAGAAACTGGTCATTCACAACCGACATAGCAATGTTTGCGGGAGCAGGCATTCCTTTTTCGTCTTTTACGCGAACAGTTAATTTTACTTTTTCACGCGGCAGGTATTTTTCTTTATCGGTTTCAATAGATACCTGGAGTTGTTTACTGCTATTTACGAAACTCAATCTTTCTGCACGTTCAATCCCTTTTGCATCAAACAGGGTGATCTGTGCTACACCTGCCGGAAAATTCTCTGTTGATATATTTATAGCATTGTCACCTTTCTTCGCATCAAGAGCAGTAGAATAATAAATAACGCCACGCACCTGCGCTACCAGTGATAGTTGCTCCGTTTCAGTAGTACGAACATTTGCGGTTATCTCTCCTTGTTTTGTATTCGAAACATTCAACACATAACCCCTGTTCAATGTTTCCGGCATTTTATAGGTTTCGGTAATGCCTTCCGGTTTTGTGATTTTAACCGTGTACACTTCCTTCGCTGAGGGAGTAAAAACAAAAGCACCCATCCCGTTGTGAAAGCTGGAAAAAGTAGTAACCGTTGCTCCTTTTGAATTTAATACCACACCTTCCACATCGGCAGGTTTACCGAATTCATTGATAGCTTTGATAGCTACATTGCTTTGCAAGCCTGCAACCAAATCGCCACCTTCCGGTAATAGTGCAAGATCGATTTTGTTCAGCACAATTGGAATAGAACGTGAAACACTTTCTGTACTTCCGTTATACTCAATCATTACATTCAATAATCCATCATTTGTTTTCAGGTCTTTTGGCAAATTGAATTTGATGAATTTAATTCCTTCCTCATCCGTTACATCAGCCTTTTCCATAAATTTCTGGCCGGCCAGGTTTGCCACCAATTTGATCTTATAATCTGCAAGCGGTTTGTTCTCATTCGTATTCAAAACAAGTTTTGCAATTACTTCATCACCCGCTCCAAATGCTTTCTTCTCGAAGTCCAGCTTCATTTTCAGATTCGGAAGTACAACGTCCTGCACCTGGATATCCTTTTCAAACACATTATCCTCACCGCTATTTTTCATCCAATTGGTATAGGCACGGATTTTATACAGGCCTCCAACTACTTCTTTATCTAATTCAAACTCGCCTGCTGTTTTACCATTCTTTGCTATTAATTTTATCGACTTCTCTACACTTCCTTTTGGGTTGATAAAGTCTATATGCAAAATGTCGCTCTTTTCGGATGCCTTCATGTTTTTTGCGTTCAACACATGCGCAGAGAACCAAACTGTTTCGCCAGGTTCATACATTGGTTTATCCAACTGAACATACACCCTGTCTTCAGGAAACTCTTCATTGTAAGCAGCGAGTTTTTTCTTCAGATCTTTAATGAATTCATTTTCCAATGCCTGCTGATAATAACGGGAAGGAGTGATCCATGCCAATAAAGAAAGCGCCAACAAGGTAGTAGCGCCTGCTTTTAGTCCTTTTTTAATAGTAGTGGTTTGCATGTTATAATGAGTTTAATGTCCCGCGCTTCGGGAGCGTTTTGATGTTAAGATGTGCATGGGCGCAGGTTTCCACAAAAAAATGGCA
>DASWXS010000265.1:0-12222 GCA_036405375.1 Bacteroidia bacterium | reverse complement strand
TGGGCGCAGGGCCAGAGCCGGAAACAGGATCTTTTGTGTAATTCCCTTTTGGAGCTATTACTGTGTGATCAAAACGTTTAATATCTGTTGGAGCTACCGCTTCTTTTGGAGTTGAAGTAGTAACCGGGTTCATCAATTTTTTTTCTAAAGGAACACCTGGATTAATAACGGTTCTGGAGTTATTGCCCGAATGGCTTACGCGAGGGCCATAATAGGAGCTGCTGTTGTAGTCATACGAGTTGTAGTATCCCGAATTACCAGTATAGCCGGAGTATGGGTAATAATTCCAGGAATTAAAACCATAAGGATTATAGCCATAATTGTAACCGTAGTTATACCCGTAATAAGGATTATAATATGAATTCTGGTATCCCCAGCCCCAACCGTATCCATTCATATTACAGTAATTCCCGTAACCGATGCCGGCACCATAGCCACCGCCATAATTGCCAATGTTACTCATATATACGTAACTCGTAGGATATGGTCCCCAGAAGTTATAGGTACTGTAAATACTGCTTCCGTAATATGCAGGGTTTTGATTGTAGAAATAAGTATTGGTATAATAGCTGTCGTAGTAACCTAAACCGTAGGTCGGGTTATGGAAGCGTTTGATCCTTGATGCATACTGATTATCATAATAATCATCAGGCGAATATTCAGGATCTTTGTAATACGGATTGTTGTCTTCCACAACCGGTTCAGCTGTTTTAGCTGTGGCTACCACCGGAACTTCATCCGGTTTATAAAATGCTGCGCGGTCTTTTTTCGGGTCCAGGTATACATCATCATTGTCTGAGGTCTGTAATTTCCTCAACCCATCGCATGAAGATAATAGCACCACACACAACATGGCCAATATTAAATATGAACTACTGCGTTTCATAACTCAATTAATTTAAAATTAACATTACTTTTGTGTGGGGATTTGTATTGCTAAAGTACAAATTTTGGGCCAAGTATAACGTTTTTTTATATTTTTTATGAGTAAGGAAATAGGAACAAGACAGGAAGATTTTTCGAAGTGGTATAATGAGCTGGTGCTAAAAGCCGACCTGGCTGAACACAGTGCTGTGCGAGGCTGTATGGTGATAAAACCACATGGTTATGCTATCTGGGAGAAAATGCAGGCAGCATTAGACAAAATGTTTAAAGACACGGGGCATGTGAATGCTTATTTCCCATTATTCATACCCAAATCATTTTTCAGCAAAGAAGCGAGCCACGTAGATGGTTTTGCTAAAGAATGTGCGGTTGTTACACATTACAGGCTTAAAAATGCCCCTGACGGATCTATTGTTGTCGATCCTGATGCTAAACTGGAAGAAGAACTGATTGTACGTCCTACTTCAGAAACAATTATCTGGAATACATATCGTGGCTGGATTCAGTCTTACCGCGATTTGCCTATTTTGGTTAACCAATGGGCCAATGTAGTGCGCTGGGAAATGCGTACACGTTTGTTCCTGCGTACAGCAGAATTCCTGTGGCAGGAAGGTCATACCGCTCACGCCACCGCTGAGGAAGCGGTAGAAGAAACGCGTAAGATGCTGGATGTATATGCCGATTTTGTAGAAAACTATATGGCCGTCCCTGTTGTTAAAGGGGTAAAAACAGCTAACGAACGTTTTGCCGGTGCTTTGGATACGTATTGTATTGAGGCTATGTTACAGGATGGAAAAGCCCTCCAGGCAGGAACATCTCACTTTTTGGGTCAGAATTTTGCCAAAGCATTTGACGTAAAATTTGCAAATAAAGAAGGAAAGCAGGATTATGTGTGGGCAACATCATGGGGTGTTTCAACCCGTTTGATGGGAGCTTTGATCATGAGCCACAGCGACGATAATGGACTGGTATTACCTCCAAAACTGGCACCTATACAGGTGGTGATTGTTCCGATTTATAAAGGAGAAGAAGGTTTGAATAAGATCCGCGAAGTGGTATTGCCTTTGAAGAAAAAACTGGAAAGCTACGGTGTGAGTGTGAAGTTCGACGACAGGGATACACAGCGTCCGGGCTGGAAGTTTGCCGAATATGAGCTGAAAGGAGTTCCGGTACGTTTGGCAGTTGGTGAAAGAGACCTGGCAAACGGAACAGTGGAGTTGGCACGAAGAGATACACTTTCAAAGGAAACCGTTTCTATCGAAGGCATTGAACATAAAATTGTACAGTTGCTGAGCGACATACAGGATAATTTGTATCAAACTGCGCTGAAGAGAAAAACGGAATTCACTACCAATGCTGATAACTGGGATCAATTTGTAGACCTGTTGCAGAACAAAGGTGGTTTTGTAGCGGCTCATTGGGATGGCACTTCCGAAACGGAGCAAAAAATCAAGGAAATGACCAAAGCAACTATTCGTTGCATTCCATTGAATAATGCACAGGAAGAAGGGAAATGTATATTAACAGGTGCACCAAGTAAAGAGCGTGTGTTGTTTGCAATTGCTTACTAAAGAAAATAATTGATGGCTAATAAAGAAGAAATTGTCCGCCTGCTGAAAGATAAATCGGTGATGAAGCAAAATGTGTACAGGAACACTTTGCAAACATTCGATATGTTTAAAAAAGTTGCCCGTGAAATCACCGACGAATTGAAATCAGAAGCGAAGGATATTGATCGTAGAATCGTTGTTGATTATATGCAACCCGGTGATTACGAAATGGAAATAAAAGTAGCCGGCGATGTATTGGTGTTTTACATGCATACCAATGTTTTTGAGTTCGAGAAATCGCACCCGATGTACAAAACCGGCTATGTAAAAGAAAACAATAACAACTCGTATTGTGGAATTATCCAGGTGTACAATTTCCTGTCGGATAGTTTTAAATACAATAGGGTAAATGACCTGGGCTACCTGATCGGGAGGATTTTTGTGAACCAGGAATCTAAATTCTTTATTGAGTCGAAACCAACAATGGGTTACAAGTTTCAGAATTTTTCCCATCACCCGATTGATGAAGCGGTTATCAGGGATATTATCAATGAGCTCATTGTTTATTGCCTGAGCTTCGATTTATATACTCCTCCAAGCGATGCGGTGAAAGAAATTACTCTTCATGAGATCCAGGAGCGGATCCAGAGCGATAAATTCAAAACCGGTAAACGGCTGGGTTTCAGGTCACAAAACGATACGGTTATTGGAGACGACATAAATTTCTAAGATATTTTTTGTCCGATTCAAAAAAAGTTCTACATTTGCACTCCCAAATGAAAAATTTGGCCCGTTCGTCTAGGGGTTAGGACGCGTCCCTTTCACGGACGAAACACGGGTTCGATTCCCGTACGGGCTACGAAAAGTGAAAACCAATCAGAAATGATTGGTTTTTTTGTTTAATGAATTCTTAGAGTCCATTCTCAATAATTAACTTAAGCCATTCCTGATTTTTGATATTTGATTTTATCAGGTTTAGACTTTCCTACTAAATATGCTTTTACTTTTAATAGCGAATTGCAACATAAAGGGACACTCTTTTTGTTATTATAACTCATATAATGATTGTTACTTTCATCATAATAGATAAGAATAGTGGATTTAGTTAGTACATGAGTAAAAAGAACATAATTTCTATTGACAAAATGTAGATAGACTTTATCGAACATTAGTGTTGTTTTTTCATTTTTTATTTCAAAACTACATCAAGTGTTCGAGAGTAGGCTTAAGATTGTAGTGGTTAATTATTAGACCATTGTACTATTTGTTGGGTTGAAACCTTATAGCCAGATTAGTGTTCTCACAAAACTGTTTTATGCTATTTTCGTGCCTTTTGCACCCAGCTGAGTAACATTAAATATACTTCAGTTTACGAATGCACCTGTGTGTTGCAATTCCAGATGTATTCTGGCACTTTTCTCATTTGTATTTGAGATGTTTAGGTTTATATTTGAGTTGATGGAGATGTTTTTTTAATACAGATGTATTTGTTAGTGTTAATTAAATTCGAGTTAATGAATCAAGTTGAAGAAAATTTTATCTTTGTTTTAAAGGCTCTATTACTATAAATCAAGAACAATGAAAAAGTTCATCACAATTTTACTTGCATTATTATGCTTGAGTACCAAAGCGCAATATTATGAATGGGCGAAAAGCATAGGTGGTGGATTTGATGACATTGCTTATTCAATAACTACTGATGTTTCAGGTAATGTATATCTTACAGGTTATTTTTCGGGAGCGAGTGTAGATTTCAATCCCTCTCCTTTAGCTGCAGATACAGCCTATTTAAGTTCTATCGGTGGTGCAGGAAATACCGATATATTTTTCGCTAAATATGATAGTAACGGAAATTATTTATGGGCGAAAAGTGTACACGGAACAAGCAATGATAAAGGTCGCTCTATAGGCGTTGATGCCTCAGGCAATGTATATATAACGGGTGTGTTTAATGGCACCGCAGACTTTAATCCTTCACCTTTAGTAGAAGATACCGCTTACTTAGCTTCAGTCGGTACGAGCGTGTTTTTTGCAAAGTACGATACCAATGGAGATTATATCTGGGCAAAAATGGTAGCTGAGAACAGTGGAAATCCAAATGATGCCGAAGGAATTTATTCCATAACTCTAGATGCGGCTGATAATGTATATTTAGCAGGTGTTTTTTATTCTGCCAGCCCGATAGATTTTAACCCATCCCCTTTAGTCGCTGATACCGCCTATCTAAATTCAAATAGTTCTTGGCAGGCGTTCTTTGCCAAATACGATAATAATGGAAATTATATCTGGGCAAAAAACCTGAATGGTGTAACCTCGTCTCCTTATTCTTCACCATATTCCCTCTCTGTAGATGCTTCGGGTAATGTATATATTGCAGGCACTTATATAGGTACGGTAGATTTTGATCCTTCACCATTAGTAGCAGACACAGCTTATTTACAATCGATTGCAGGTTATTATGATTTGTTTTTCGCTAAATACGATAGCAATGGAAATTACGCCTGGTCTAAAAGTATTGGTGGAATAAGTGCTATAGCCATGGAGATTGCAAAGGGTGTAACCTTAGATGCTTCAGGTAATGTGTATATAACAGGATATTACAGCGATACAACTGACTTCGATCCCTCACCTTTATCAGCAGATACGGCTTATTTAATTCCATCTATTGGAGGTTACGTCGATATTTTTTTCGCTAAATATGATAACAATGGAAATTACTTATGGGCAAAAAGTATTGTTGGTGTAGGTTCTGATATGGGAAATGCTATTACGTTGGATGGTTCAGGTAATGTGTATATTACAGGTTATTTTGGCGAGGGAGCAGATTTCAACCCTTCACCTGCAGATACAGCATATTTAAACGGACTACCAGGGGGCTATCATAAGATGTTTTTTGCTAAATATGATACCAATGGCAATTATGTATGGGCGAAAAGTTCAGATGGTAATTATTCCAGTGATATATCCGGGAACTCTATTGTGGTAGACGCTGCCGAAAATGTATATATTGCCGGTAGTTTTTGGGGTTATCTTGATGCTGATCCGGGTTTATGTAATGAGGTTTTTACAGGATTAGCGACCGACCTGTTTTTTGCTAAATACACGCCTACCGACAATAATACTAATTATCAGAATATAACAGGCCATGTTACAACCCCGCTTCCTGCAAACGTAGATAATGGTTTGGTGTATGCCTTTAAACACCAGCCCGGCTCGGCAGGTTTGGATACGGTTGATTTTGTTTTATTGGATGCAGGTGGTAATTATAACTTCATTGCTCTGGAACCTGATAGCTATTTAATTAAAGTTATTGCAGATGAAACAGATTTTCCTATTGCAGTCCCAACCTATTATGGCACCGCTTTTCAATGGGATTCGGCACTTGTGTTTTCGCACGGCTGTTTGCAAACAGATACTGCTGATATCCAGGTCATAGAAATGGATACACTAACAGGCAGTGCAGCCATTTCAGGTTTTATTATTGAAGGGCAGGGTTTTGGAACAGCAAGAGTATATGCCGGAAACCATCCTCCCAATATTCCTTTTGCACCAGGAGGCCCGCTAAAGGGCATTGATGTGAAGTTAGGCAAAAACCCCGGGGGCGGTATACAAGCCCGCACTTCTTCCGATAGCACGGGCTTTTACCATTTTGACAATATTCCTGTGGGTGGATATAAAATTTACGTTGACATCCCAAATTTACCAATGGATTCTACTCGTCAAATAGATATAATTGGAGCAGACATTAGTGAGCAAAATAATTATTATGCAGATTCCATGAGTATTTATGTCCTCGATACAATGATTGTGGGCATTAAGCAATTGAAAACAGAGGATGACCAGTTTATGATTTATCCAAACCCAGCATCAGAAAGAGTTGTCATAAAAACAACTTCATCCAGAGTTTTTGTTACCGACCTATTAGGAAAATTAGTTTCAGTCACCCAGGTAATGAATGGAAATACTACTCTCGATGTAAGCAGCTTAGACAATGGAATATATTTTGTTGTTCCGGAAAAGGGTAGGGCAAGGAAGTTTACTGTGCAACATTAAACTAGAAATTCGGGAAGTTTTTAATGTTATAATTTGACTCTCATAATAGTTACATCATCTACTTGTGTTAAATCGCCAACCCAGTTTGCGAAGAGTACATCTAAAGAATCTTTGCAGATAGCTTTTTACATTGAAATTGCTTTATGACACCGGAAGAAGTAATAAAACTGAAACACTTATTGGTTGCCCAGGCTTGGGTAAAACCTGCTTATGAGTTAAGATACGAGAACTTTGTTAAGACTTACGTTGAGTATTCACTTGCTGAGGTTGTAACAGCCCTGGCTGAACTTTATGGTGAAGGATTGTTTTCACAAGTGAGCGGAATGCTTGTTGTACACCTCACAGGAGAAGGGATGGAAGCTGCAAGAATGGGTTATACAAAGTATGTGCGGGTTAGAGCAGAAAGACAGAATCAATTAAAAAAACAGGTTAAGTTAAATACAAGAATGAATTGGTGGATCCTGGTTATTTCGATTCTTTCACTTCTTGTTGGAGTGGTTGCTTTATTTAAATAGTTGTTTTTCTATGCTTACGTTGAATGGAGAGCTGGAACCGGATGTTCTTTTTTGAAGTGCATCCAACGAAGAAGTACTTTTCGGAGAGATCTTTATTTATATCCGATAAGTTAATAATAGAAATTTCTTCCTGTATCTGAACTTCAATTACCTGTCGCTTATCTGTTTTCAGATTATTGAACAGGAAACAAACGAACTGATTTTCAAAGCCATCTCCCGGATTAACTTTAATGTGAAACACACAATCTGTGGCATCTATAAGAACGGGAATATTAAGAAAAAATTCTTTGTTCCGCTCTAACATTATCTGTTTTGAATTGATGATGTAATTTTCCATTAATCAGAAATTAGTTGATTTAAGAATGGAATTCTTTTTTGTACTGTAACATATCAATTATCAAATCCTCTCCAAACAAATCAAGAGCTTCCGGACTCGTACATTGTGAAGCGCAGTCTAAAATTATTAAATGAACATTGGCTTCATCATCACAGTGATCTTTAATCATTCTTCCAAATGCTCCCCCAATTTCAACAAGGCGTTCTATAATATTTTCTTGTTTTTGTTTTCTTTTTACTGTGTTCATAAATCTCCCGGGGAGTTAAGCTCAAAGTCTCTTTTTTTTGGCCATTGACTTCTATTTATTTAATATAATCTTAAATTCTGTACGCCTGTTTATTGAAAGCTCTTCATCTGAACAGGGGATATTATTAATGCATTTATTTAAAGGTTTGGATTCCCCGCAACCAATTGCTACAAGCCGTTTTTTAGAAATGCCTTTCGAAATGAGGAATTCCAGGGCATATTTAGCTCTCTGGTTTGAAAGTTTTAAATTATACATGTCGTCTGCTCTCGAATCAGTATGCGACGTCAATTCCAGGGATAACATGGGGTTATTTTTCAAAATTGTGGTAACCTTTTCCAGTACATGCAGGCCTGTTACATCAAACTTATAGCTATTTGTTTCATAATGAATGTTTTCTATTACGGTCAGGCTTGTTCCCTTTTTGAAATCAAACAATTGTAACCAGGGATCATCAACTGAAACTTCGCCCATATATGTTTTATCTGCCCTGATGAATTTATATGCGAATTGACCATTTTTTCCCTTGGGAATTTTGCGGATAATTTTTCCGTTATGATCAGTAATGAAGAGATTTGAAATCTCGCTATCAGCAGAAATTATTTCTATATTTTCAATCTGATCATATTTCAAATGTTTAAACAGGAAATTTCCTTTTTCATCGGTAACTGATACATACTCTTCTCCTGTTTTAGAGTACAGCTTAACATTTGCGCCATTTACAGGATGCATGTTGTCGTCATATATGCGACCTTTGAAAGCAACAATCATTAACTCATCATCGGCTATTTCCATTAACGACAAAGTGGTGCTGTCCTCACTTAAAATATGGAATTTGTAAGGATCTTTTCCCACAACAAATGTTTTTATGTGCTTACCGGTTTTATCGGATAAAACAACCAGCGTACCTTCAGTTAAATGTGTGTTTGAATCGAGCTTAATCTCAATTTCATAATCCTGTTTAGTTAATAAATGAGTGAATACAAATGTTCCAAATTCGTTGGTTTTTGCTGTATCTATTATATCGTTCGATGAATTTTTTGCTATGATCAATGCATTTTCAATAAAAGTAGTTTCGCCATTTTTATAAAATGATAAACCTCCGGACAAAGCGAGGTCTTCATCTTCATATAAATTGAATATGGTGTTTTCATCGATTGGGAGATTTTTAAATACAAATTTGATTTTGTTATAGGTCATAGACGCCATTGAAATTTTTCCATCATCATTCATCAGGTAGAAACGAACTTTATTAACAAAACCGGGGTCGTCTTCGTCTACAGAAATCATATAATTTTCGTCGGAAGAGAGATTTTTGAATTGGAAATGACCTTTACTGTCAGTAATTGTTGAGTCCAATATAATTCCGGTAGAGTCCATCAAGTATATTTTCGCGTTTTGAGCAACATGATCCTTTCGGTCCGTCATTAATATTGTTCCTGATATCTCTTTCCATGGATTTACAATACTGAATTGGTATATATCTTCCTTTCCCACCCCAGTTGATCGGTTTGATGCAAAGAAGCCGTTAACAGAATCTTTAAAGATGATCCCAAAATCATCATCTTTACTATTTATTGTACTTCCTAAATTTTTAGACATTTTCCAGGTTTCATTTTGCTTCCTTGCTTTGTAGATGTCAAAACCGCCAAAGCCCTCATGTCCATTGGAAGCAAAAAAAAGAAGCCCGTCGCTTTTAATAAAAGGATATTCTTCATCATTCTGAGTATTGATTTCAGCGCCGAGGTTCACCGGGATACTCCACTCATTGCCGATAAGTTTGCAATAATATAGATCTTTGCCTCCAAAGCCTCCGGGCATATCGCTTGAAAAAAATAAATATTCTCCATTACCGGATAAAGAGGCTTGCCCGGTTGAATAATTTTCGTTATTGTATTTAAAAGGTATAGGCTTTGACCAGCCGTGTTTGTCTTTTCTATATATTAACAATTTTGATCTGTTTGTATAGTCCCGGTTTTTTTGTTTGATGTATTCAAGGTGTGTAAGGTAAATAATCGATTGGTCTGGATTAAATGCTATGTGGCACTCGTGAAATGATGTATTTAGCCAGCTATCAAATGGTTTCCTTTTTTTGTTTATCTTGTTTAGCCCGATTTCAAAAATGTCGAGATACGGGAAGCCATTAATGTCCTTTGATTCGCCAGTGACCAGATCTGCGGATTGTTCCGAAACAAACAGGAGCTTACCATTATAAATTGCCGGGGCAAATTCGGGGCCCTTTGTATTAATGTCCTTTGCAATGCTAACATCATATCTTAAACCGCTCCCTGTTTTTTTTGCCGTATCTCCTAAGCATCCGATTGAAAACACTTTATAAAAGGAGAATAAAATCAATATCAGAAGGCATTGGATTTTCTTCATGGTGTTATAAAAATCTGGGATTTACAATTCTCGATTTACCTATTCCTAGGCCATAATTTATCATTATCTCGTGAGACCCTGAAGACAGGGCATTGAGTTTGCCATACCCATAGTCATAACTGTAGCCCACTTTCAGTTTATCAGTCAGAAGGACTTGTACAAGTCCTATAATATTTTTACTTGTGCGGTAGGAAGCTCCCACCCAAATTTTCTCATTAAATAGAATATTCAGGTTTCCATCGAAGTTTAAATTATTGCTATTTAGTGTTTTTATCATTATTGATGGATTGATAATGAGATTCCTGTTTATTTCAAATGCTTTGCCTGCGGTGATAAAGTAATGACGATTAAGATCATAAAACCGTGAAAATTTTACTGTCGGTGAAGAGATACTAAATAGTACCGGGGTTGTAAGATGTGTAGCGCTTATGCCGGCATAAAATGTTTTGGTATTGTAAAACAGGCCAGCACTTAAATCGAATTTAATGGTACGTTTATTCGAGTTTGAATAGAAGATTGCATCACCTGCATCATAAAGATCGAATTTTGAGATATCCAAGCTATAGCCCACGATACCAGGAGATAGGCCGAAAGATAATTTCCCTTTCCCTAATTTCAGCCGATAACAATAATCAAAATGAGCTGCAAACCATTTTTTTGGCCCGATGGTTTCAAAAACAAGATGGCTTCCCAGGGCCATTTTGCGCGACAAAATCGGACTGGAAACGCTTATGTTATTACTTTGAGGAGAGCCGTTGATGTTTACCCATTGTTTTCTTGTGAGTGCTGTAATTTGAATACCGTCTTTACTTCCAATATAAGCCGGATTAATAATTACCTGGTTAAACATATATTGGCTATACTGCGGGTCTTGCTGTGAAAACAAGCTCCCGCCAGCAATCAACCATCCAGCCAATATTTCTAATAATTTTTTCATCAATAAGCTAATTCTACCCAACCGGTTAATTTTTTTTCTTCAAGTTCAACAACGAAAAAATAAGTTCCTGAAGGTAATTTCTCATTTTTCGAATCCTGGCCATACCATTTTACCTGATCATTGTCGTAGTTTCTTCCTTGCCATAACTCATTACCCCATCTATTAAAAATACTTACACTATTTCCAGGATGGTTTTGAATACGCTCAATTAGAAGAAAATCGTTTTGATCATCATTATTAGGACTAACACCATTGTGGATTATAACTTCACAAACTTCATTGCTATTAGTGATTTGCATTGTTTCACTTTTCGTATTTCCGTGTGAATCTGTAACGGTATATTTGTAAACTCCGGCCTCAAGATTAAAAAGCCGGGGCGTGGTATCTGTAAGAAGTATTCCATTCTTAAACCATTTTACAGTTAAGGGAAAATTAACAGCAGTAATGTCTAGTTTAATAGAAGCGTCTTTTGAGTTTATACAGCTCATTCCATTCACTAACGGAGTTATGCTTAATCCGCCATATACAAACCCAGGTTGCAAAAAACCTTGTGTAACGCGGTAATTATACGTACTACTCATTTCGTCTGTATAAAAAGGTTCGCCTATACTGTAATATACTTCCGTATTTCCACCGGGAGACGGAACAGTGCCGTTGCCCCCGAAGGAATTTATTACCAGTGGCTGTACACTCTGTGAATAGCTGAATGAACAGAACGAGCAAATTAATGGAAGTAAAAAGTGTATCCTTTTCATTTTCAGGCCTATTTAATTAAGTGACCGTTAAACCACCAGCTCACATTGTCGGTAACAGAAACGCTGGAGCCACCAAAGGAATAAGTAATGCTTATTTGCTGGCCTGTATTCACATTGATATCCGCACTAAAACCAAAACTTTCTGTTAAGGTTCCAAGACCCGTTATTGCGATTGTTTTTTTTCTAACCGGAACTCCATCTATACATATTGACAACTCATTTGTACCTAATAAAGAAGAGCTCCACATTACAGAGGCATCAATGTGATAGATACCTGGTACAGGAGCAGTATAAATGCCTCCGGCATAGGTACCTCCACCATTGTTATATGACAGGGTAAATGGGACAGGTAATGAGGAACTACTGTTTACTGTACTGCCATTTGTAGCAATTGCCCCAAAATTAATTGCTTGCGGAAGCGAAACAGAATTTCCGTTACTTATGCTTAATGTATTACCTGCCAGGCTTAAAGTTTGAGCATCAGTTGGAACAGGGGAGTTAATAGTGAAATTAGGATAAGTACCTGTAACGTTTGTTGCACCTGCTCCGTTAATTGTTACCGTT
>DASWXS010000264.1:0-2103 GCA_036405375.1 Bacteroidia bacterium | reverse complement strand
AAAGAAAGCGTGTTGTAGGTTTTATCCTGGAAAAATCTTCCGATAAGCATAAAAAATACAATACCTGTCATGGAATCAAGATATCCCGCTCCGCTTTGAGTTGTTATTTCATAAACACTTCTTACAAACGTGATCAGGATCGCTAATGCTATCGGAGCATCTATGTTAAGGAATTTTTGTTTGATGCCTTGAAACGCAGAGACAAAAAAGCTCGAAGCTCCATAGAAGAATACAGGCAGTGACAAAGCCAGGTTCAGGTAGGAGAATATTAATCTCAAAGCTCTTTCTTCAATACCTTCAATAGAAAAGTACTCGGGAAAACTCATCAGCATTATGTTCCCAAAGCAAAATCCTGTTATTCCGATTTTATAGATTCTTTTTTTATCGTACCCGATGTTCTTCTTTTCACCCAGGTCGTTAAGGCTTAAGTGGGGCTCATAACCAATAGAAGTTAAGATCTCTGCCACCTTGCGTAAAGAAATATCTTTATGATGAAATACTACATTGACTTCTTTTTTTAGAAAATTGACCTGCGACCTGACAATGGCTTTATTGATCTTCGGCATATGTTCGAGCAACCAAATGCATGAGCTGCAATGCATTTGAGGAAGATAAAAGGTAACATGACTTTGAGTGGAATCTTTAAAATGAATAAGTTTTTCCTCAATTTGTTTGTCTTCCAAAAAGGCAAATTTTTCCTTTCTTACCGTTTCTTTCTGGTTTAAGCCTGGTGAGCGGCTGATGTCGTAATACTCGCACAGCTCAACTTTGTTGATGATCTCATAAACCGTTTTGCATCCGACACAACAGAAAACTCTATCATTTACGTTCAGAGTATCCGACAAGCAATCTTCGCCACAATGATAACAGGCTTGCTTTAAATTAGTTTTGACTATATTCTTTGCTAACATATACGGTTTTTAGTAATTCGAAACCCGGTTCAAAAGTAAAACCAGCGTTTCTGCCCTGCCATGATGGATATTCAGTTAAAACATGATTTTCGTCATGTTTTAAAGCGAGTATGGATTTTACATTTGTTCAATAATTACTACTTTTACCATGAATACCTCTAAAGCACTTGATATGGAAAGCAAAGAAGGCCTTGATGCCCTTTTTCTTTACGCAACGGAAGGAATTCTCGTGGTAGATGAAAAAGGTGAGATAATAAGAGTGAACCCCAGCGCCGAAAAGCTATTTGGCTATGAAAAGTCAGAGTTACTAGGTAAAAAAATTGAAGTACTTGTTCCCAAACGCCTGGCAGACAGACACACTTCCCATAGAGAAAAATATGGGGAACATCCTCATGCCAGATCAATGGGAGCCGGTATGGAACTATTCGGACTGAAAAAGAATGGAAGTGAATTTCCGGTTGAGATAAGTTTAAGTCCTTATAATACACCTGAGGGAAAATTTGTAATAGGATTTATTGTTGATATTACCTTAAGAAAAGCTGCTGACGAAAAAATAAAGAATTATTCAGCCGACCTGGAGAAGCAGGTAAAAAACAGAACGCTGATTCTCGAGGAAGCAATTGAGGAGTTGGAAAAAACAAAAAAGGAATTGCATAAGGCACTTGATAAGGAAAGGGAATTAAATGAATTAAAATCCCGGTTTGTTTCTATGGCTTCACATGAATTCCGGACCCCGCTTACCACAATGATGTCATCATTATCTTTGGTTAAAAAGTATGGAGAAAATGGTGATACGGAGAATCAAAATAAGCACGTTTCAAAAATTAAAACTTCTATAAACAACCTTACGGATATTCTTAACGATTTTCTATCGGTAAGTAAGCTGGAAGAAGGAAGAATTGAAAACTGTCCTGAAGTTGTAGAATTGAAATCTTTTGTTTCTGAAGTAATTGGCGAAATGGAACCAATGAAATTGAAAGGACAGGAAATTAGTTATAATCACCTTGGAAATGAACGGGGAGTGTTAGACAAAAAATTATTGAAAAACATTTTTATTAATTTAATTTCCAATGCAATTAAATTTTCACCGGAAGATAAACAGATCTCAATAGAAACTGAAGCCCAGCCTTCCTATGTTAGAATAAACATAAGCGATTCAGGAATCGGGATCCCGGAAGAAGATCAGAAGCAT
>DASWXS010000263.1:0-9897 GCA_036405375.1 Bacteroidia bacterium | reverse complement strand
ACTAAAATTAAAGTGGAACCAGCTTACCGGTGTTGCCATTGGTTTTATTGGCGCGCTCTGCCTGGTGTTATTTGATCATAATCAGGGCACAGGAAGCAATAATATCTGGTTTGCAATCATGGTTGCTATTGCTACACTGTGTTATGCGATCAGCGTAAACAGTATCAAAAAATTCCTGGGCGATATCAATTCCATTACCGCAACGGTATGGTCTTTCACTTTTGTAGGAACTATTGCTCTTGTTGCGCCGTTTATTGTAGATCTTTTTCTTCCTGCAGGAGAGAAAATGAATTTGTGGCCCGACATTTTTGAACGCCTGGCAACCAAACCCGGCGCATTGGCCAGCCTGGGTTATGTAAGTATCCTGGCAATTGTTGGCTCTGCCATTTCTGTTATTCTTTTTAATGTGCTGATCAAAAATTCGAATGCTGTTTTTGCTTCTTCCTGCACCTATCTTATTCCAGTTGTTGCTGTTTTTTGGGGAGTGTTCGACAAAGAAGTAATTGTGTGGCAACAGCTTTTATCAATCGTAGTGATACTTGGAGGGATCTGGCTCATCAATAAAAAGTCAAAAGGCGATAAGCCTGCCTGATTAAAACAAAAAAGCCGCTCTTTCAAGCGGCTTCTTATTATTTCAACATTTTTAAAAACTGAATTTCCTTTTCGCTCAGGAAGCGCCATTTACTGCGCGGCAGATCCTTCTTAGTTAGTCCTGCAAACATAACTCTGTCCAGGCGAACAACACTGTAACCCAAATGTTCGAACATCCTTCTTACAATGCGGTTTCTTCCCGAATGAATTTCAATACCAATCTCTTTACGGTTAGAACCTTCTCCAACAATCTCCACCTTATCTGCTTTGATGAAACCATCTTCCAGCTCAAAACCATCTTTCAATGCCTGGAGGTCTTCCGGTTTAATTCCTTTGTCAATATCCACCGCATACATTTTTTGTATGTGGTGTTTTGGATGCGTTAGTTTCATTGCCATATCACCATCGTTGGTCATAAGTAATAAACCTGTAGTATTTCTATCCAAACGTCCAACCGGGTAAATACGTTCTTTCGCTGCGTTTTTTACCAGCTCCATAACCGTTTTACGTCCTTCAGGATCGTCAAGTGTGGTGATATAATCTTTTGGTTTGTTCAGCAACAGGTATACTTTGCGCTCGCGTGCAATTGCCTGCCCGCCATATGTTACCACATCATCCGGGTTTACTTTAAATCCAAGTTCGGAAACAATTTTACCGTTAACAGTAACAGCTCCGCTTTCAATTAATTTATCTGCTTCTCTCCTTGAACAAACACCTGAATTTGCGATGTATTTGTTCAAACGGATCAGGCCTTCGTTCTCCGGGTTGCTTTTTGAATACGATTTCTTCTCTATACGCGGACGTTTTCCGCTATCCTTTTTATCCTTATCAAATGAACGCTTATCACCTCTCGAATCTTTTCCTTCGAAACTTCTTTTGTTTCCATCTCTTTCAGAAGAACCAAAAGATTTACGTTCTCCAAATGATTTCTTATCTCCGTATGATTTATCACCGAATTCCTTTTTCGGTCCACGTTCAAATGATTTATCACCAAATTCTTTTTTGGGCTTACGTTCTCCAAAAGATTTTTCACCGAATTCTCTTTTTGGTTTACGGTCGTATGATTCTTCACTTAAATATTTCTCAGAGCCATCACCTTTTCTTTTAGTGCTGTATGAATCCGAACCACCTTTGCTGCGTGGCTTATCATCGTATGAAAACGACTTTTTATCCCCGTAATCTTTTCTCGTTTTATCACCATAATCTTTGCGGGGTCTGTCGCTATAAGAAGAATCTCCTTTAGAATAGGATTTTTTTTCGCCATACTCTTTTCTTGCTTTATCACCGTAGTCTTTACGTGGTTTATCGCCGAATGAAGAATCGTCTCTTTTTGAGTATGGTTTCTTATCCCCATACGATTTGTCACCATAGTCTTTACGAGGTTTGTCACCGTAAGAAGAATCTTCTCTTTTTGAGTATGATTTTTTTTCACCGTAAGATTTATCCCCAAAGTCCTTACGCGGTTTATCTCCGTAATCTTTGCGGGGCTTCTTTTCGTACGAATCTGAACTGTCTTTTGCCCGTGGTTTATATCTGCCTTCTTCTTTGTCCGAAGAATATGATTTTCTTTCTGTTTTTTTAGGCCCTGCGTAATCTGCGCTTACATAAGAACGTCTTTTTGGCTTTCCATCCTCCCCGGATTCTTCTTTTTTAACAAAAGATCTTCCCTCTTTTCCTTTGTCTCCTTTATCCGAGTATGATGGCTTTCCTTTACCAAATTTTTCACCATCCCTGGAGCTTCCTTTACCAAAAGATTTTTTGCTTCCGCCTGAACTATTACGCATTTGTAAATTTTTTTGCAAAGATAGTCTTTTAATTGGTGTATAAAGTTCAAAAACAGTCTAAAAACAGCCCAAACCAGGAATTTATAGCAGGTATTTAGACAAAAATGTCGAAAACTATTGAATTCTTACCGTATTATCCCAAACCAGAAATCAGCAATCAAACATCAAAAATCTTAACTTTGCGCAGCAAAAATTAAAAATATCGTATGCAAGCAACAGCAGCACTTAGCGAACAGGAAACACTCCGCAGGCAAAAACTGGAAGAATTAAAAAAAGCAGGAATAGATCCATATCCTGCGGAAGAATTTTTGGTAAATGTTACTGCTGCCGATATAAAGGAAAACTACGAAAGAGATAAACTCAATTATAAAAGCATCAGCATTGCGGGTCGTATTATGGGAGTGCGTGATATGGGGAAAGCAGCATTTGCTGAAATCCAGGATGCTACAGGCCGAATACAGATTTACGTAAAACGCGATGAAATCTGCCCGGGTGAAGATAAAAACCTCTATGACCTGGTTTGGAAAAAATGTCTTGACCTTGGAGATATTATTGGTATTGAAGGATATGTGTTCACAACCAAAGTGGGCGAGATCTCTATTCATGTTACCACTTTCAAAGTATTGAGCAAATCGTTGAAACCACTACCTGTTGTAAAAACCGATGACCAGGGAAATGCATATGATGAAGTATCTGATCCGGAATTCCGTTACAGACAGCGCTATGTAGACCTCATCATTAACCCGAAAGTAAAAAAGACTTTTGAGCTTCGTACGAAATTGATGAATACGATCCGTACTTTCCTGAATGAAAAAGGTGCGCTGGAAGTGGACACTCCTGTATTGCAATCTATTCCTGGCGGTGCTACAGCTCGTCCGTTCATTACACATCACAATGCATTGGATATTCCATTGTACCTGCGTATTGCAAATGAACTTTACTTAAAAAGGTTGATTGTTGGCGGTTTTGATTTCGTATATGAATTCAGCCGTAACTTCCGTAATGAGGGTATGGACAGAACACACAATCCTGAATTTACGATCCTTGAATTTTATACTGCCTACCGCGATTATTTCTGGATGATGAATACAACAGAAAAATTACTGGAGAAAATCGCAATGGACTTGCACGGAACTACTGATGTGCAGGTAGGCGATAAAACCATCAGCTTTGCAGCGCCTTTCAAACGTATCTCCATATTCGGAGCTATTAAGGAACATACCGGTTTTGATGTAAGCAAAATGAACGAAGATGAGTTACGTGATATATGTAAAAAATTGCATATTGAAACCGACGCATCTATGGGGAAAGCAAAACTGATTGATTCAATTTTCGGTGAGAAGTGTGAAGGCAATTATATTCAACCTACATTCATTATTGATTACCCGGTGGAGATGAGTCCGCTTACCAAAAAGCACCGTTCAGAAGCCGGACTGGTAGAGCGATTTGAGCTGATGATCAATGGCAAAGAAATTGCAAACGCGTATAGCGAGTTGAATGATCCTATTGATCAGCGCGAGCGTTTCGAAGAACAGGTGAAACTAATGGAGCGTGGCGATGATGAAGCAATGTTTATCGATTACGACTTCCTGCGTGCACTGGAATATGGTATGCCTCCTACAGCTGGTATCGGAATTGGTATCGATCGTTTGTGTATGCTCATGACGAACCAACCTTCTATCCAGGATGTATTGTTCTTCCCGCAGATGAGACCGGAGGTAACTAATACTGCAACAACTACAGAATAATTGTATCAAACAAATAGTGAAGGTTGTGAAACAATCGGTACTGAAAAAAATTTTAATACCATTTAGTATTGTAGCAGTTTGGGCTGCCTGCAGTAGTGAACCTGAAATTATTGTTCCTCCAAAAGAACAGGTTTTTAAAGGTTTTCATTATTCTCTTGATTCCATCATTCGTAAAAAGGAAGGCATTGTTCATGGTGTTGAACTGGGCCAGGCTGTTAATGATGTGAAAGCAGGAGAAAACAAAAAACCGGATGAACTGGATGTTGATTACTGCTTCTATAGCTACAGGATAGATTCCCTCACCTCCTACTCCATTGCTTACTCTTTCGAAAAAGATTCATTGGATGAAATAGAAGTGCTGATCAATAGTACCAGCCTGGATGAAGGCACAGAAATCCTGAACAACATTAAAAAATACTACACAGAAAAGTACACTTCTCCTTTAATGGACAAAGGCATTTATGTATTTAATTGTTTTGATTCAAAAAAGAGGAATTTTAAGATCTCGCTAACAGATAACAGCACTACCGAAACCGGTGTAATCTATATGCTGGTATATAAGGAGAAATAGGCCCGGGAAATTTAGATATTGATGCGCTCCCAGTACTGTCCGTTTTTCAGCTGGATCTTAACCAAACCATAATTAAAGGTGAAATAAATTTTTTCTACCTCCGGATCCGCAACCGGTTGGGTGTTTACCAACTCATATACATCAGCTATCGCAACACCGTTTATGTTGGTGGTGATCCTGGTTACACCCTGGTTAATGGTGAATTTTCCAATGCTCGTTGTAATAACAGGGTATACAAGTGCACTTACGTCTTTATTCGGCGCAGTGATCTGTGTACTAAATGTAATGGCGTTGATATTGCTATATAACCTGTTCCTGAAACTACCGTTAACAGAAAATGACTCTTTTTCATCCTTGCATTTTCCTTCCCCCGGGGTAATTGTTTTATTTACTGCACCGGTAAGCATGGTATCTTTTTTACCTGTGGTCGGGTTTTTAAAAATAATGGTCTCCCAGCCTTTATACCCTAAACGTATTTTTTCTTCAGGCTCCAGGTCCCTGTAGCAATCTCTTTTACAGGACGTAACGATTGCAAGGAATAGCAAAAAGATAAAAGATAGTTTAATGGCTTTCATGTTCTACTAAGATAACGAAAAAAAAGCGCCGAAATTGCTTCGGCGCTCTTAAAAATTCTTATTTTATTTAATCGGAATATAAACCTTGGTATTCCATTTAGCAGTATCCTTTTCTACCATTGGATCGTTCATATACACTTCCCAGCTGGGTCCAACAACTTCCATTTTATTTTCGCCGATATGTTTGTACATAGCTTCGTAAAGTGGCTCCATTTTAGCGTAGTCTCCAAAATAGTTATATACCAATACTTTTTGAACAGGGAATTCGCCATATTTAATTTTCTTATTCTTGATATTCTTTATTTCAGTAGCAACAGGTAAGCCCGGGCTAAATACCATAAATTGTTTTTCCTGATCATAATTCTGAGTTACCGAAAACGCAGGCCCTACAGGCTCTGCTTTTTGCGCCTTTAACTCTTCCATTAATTGGCCATAAGCAGCACCCATTTTTTCCCCGATCAATTTCGGATCAGCTACCGAACAAGAATCGGTAATTATTACACATTTCATTGGCGTTGTTTCTTCCACTGCAAATTCATAAGCTGTAGCATTTGTTGTTGCAGCAGGTTCACTGATCGCTAATTTTTCGATTCCTTCCAAACCACCTTCAAAATCACCAGCCATCATGCCGTCCATAAATAATCCCATGATACGCATGTAAAATGGAAACTCCATTGTCATATTCCATACTACTTCAGTTCCGTTGTCTTTTTCAAATAATTTAAATTGTACCGGGTTTGCAGGATAATCTGCAAATTGGAGATCCATATTTATTGAATCCGTACCATATACTTCTGTTATGGTCATTTTACCTTCACCCATATCCTTGTTACCTTTCCAGGTATACCATGCTCCCTTTCCCATAGCAGGTTCTGCCGAATAAGTATAAACTGCATTGGTGTCCAGCTTAGCCCAGGTCATCCATTTTGGCCATTTTTGAAGAACATTGATTTTTTCAAAAATTGCTTCTTTTGGAGCTTGCATTAAGCGGGTCCTGCTAATTACAATCTTCCCGGGAAGGAAAATAGAAACGATCATCACCAAACCGATGATCACTACTAAAACGATAAGAATTTTCTTTAAAATTTTCATGGTTGTTTTTTATTTTACGCGAATTTAAACTTAAAAATCGATAAAATACAATGAAATTTACTTGCCGAAAAGCACCGGATAGTATTCGTTAGCAGTATCCTTTTACTTTATATACCAGGTAACCTGTTATTTCATGTATAACCAGGCTAAACTCAGACATAGCTTCTATAGAAGGAATAAAGAGATGATCGAACTCAAATTTTCTTGGCCCACTGAACCTGTCGGTACAATAAGGACGCAGGTTTGTTACCCCCACTTTTTCGAAACAACCCAGGCCCCTGCGCATATGGAACGCTGAAGTCACAAACAACACCTTCGATTTGATCTGCAGGCTATCCAGGATCTTTTTTGTATTCACTGCATTTTCGTGCGTATTCTTCGATTCGTTCTCAATAATTATACACGAATCGGGGATGCCAATTTTCAAAAGATATTTTTTCAGAATCCCTGCTTCTTTGTCTTCCGGGCGAAGTATGCTTCCTGAACCACCTGTAATAATCATCTTATCTACCTGGCCCGTTTTCAATAATACCAATGTTTGCCAAAGCCTGTCTGCCGAACCTGAAAACTGTGGTTTATCCAATCGCGGATCATAACTTGACATTCCTCCCAATACTATGGCATATTCAAATTTCTCTGTTTTCTCCAGGTCCTCGCTGGTATATTCCCATGAGCGCATAAACTCATCCGCAAAAAAAGAATTGGAAAAAAACCAAAGAGTACACAGGGCGGCAATAAACATTTTTTTCTTACGCGTTTCGATCTTGGTTCTCCAGCTCCAGATCAATAAAATAAAGACCCAGATAAGAGGAGAAAGGACAAACGTGAGTAACTTCGACAGGTAAAAAAACATGTGGCAAATATACTTGTAATTATCATAAAAGAATAAGCATTAACCTGTTTAAAACTTAGCCTGTTAAATATATGTGCCAACATCAAACTACCCTCAAGGTTGTTATCTTTGTGAGGATTTAAGCACAAATACAAAGGTTTATGAAAATAGGAATTGTTTGTTACCCTACATTTGGCGGTAGTGGTGTAGTAGCCACAGAACTCGGAAAAGCACTTGCATTAAAAGGTCACCAGATCCATTTTATTTCCTATTCCCAACCTTTTCGTTTAAATTATTTCAATGAGAATCTTTTTTATCATGAGGTAAGTGTATCCAACTATCCTTTGTTTGAGTACCAGCCTTATGAATCGGCATTAGCTAGCAAGCTGGTGGATGTAGCAAAACATGAGAACCTTGATCTGCTCCACGTTCACTATGCCATTCCTCACGCATCTGCAGCTTTGATGGCAAAAAATATTCTTGCAAAACAAGGCTATAACATTCCGTTCATTACAACCCTGCATGGAACTGATATTACCCTTGTTGGTAAAGATGCTTCATTTGAACCGGTGATTAAACACTCAATGGAAGAAAGTGATGCGGTAACTGCAGTTTCAGAAAGTTTACGAAAAGACACCTACGATATTTTCAAGCTGGAAAAACCTATCGAAGTAATTCCAAACTTTATCAATATCGATGAATACAATATTGTTTTCGAAAATCACAAATGCCAAAGCAATCATTATGCACCCAATGGCGAAAAAATAATGATCCACGTTTCCAATTTCAGAGCGGTTAAACGTGTTGAAGACGTATTAAGAGTGTTCGACAAAGTACGTAAGAAAGTACCGACAAAACTTATCCTGGTAGGTGATGGTCCGGAAAGAGGGAATATAGAAAAGCTGTGCAGGGAACTGGATACCTGTCGTGATATACATTCGTTAGGAAAAATTGTAGATCCTAAAGAAATATTAAGCATAGGTGACCTGTTCATTCTTCCATCAGAAACCGAAAGTTTTGGATTGTCTGCTCTTGAAGCTATGGCAATGAAAATGCCGGTGATTAGCACCAATACAGGTGGTTTACCTGAAGTTAATGAACACGGAGTTACCGGTTTCTTAAGTAATGTAGGAGATGTGGAAGATATGGCCAACAATGCTATTAAATTATTGAGTAACCCTGAAATGCTCGCTACATTTAAGAAACAGGCTTATGATAAAGCAGTAAGTTTCGACATCAATAATATTCTTCCTCAATACGAAGCCTTATACATTAACACTTTAGAAAAACAAAAAGCACTACACTAACTCTCTTCACCGCCTACATGTCTTCGATACGTTATTACATATTTTCATTTCTTTTTGTTTTTTCGCTTATTTCGCCTGCACAAACAGATTTCAGGTTGCCGCTCGATAAGATCGTTGTTACGGGAAATTTTTGTGAAATCCGGCCTAATCATTTTCATGCAGGATTAGACCTCAGAACAGATGCTTCAAAAAATCTGCCTATATACAGTATCGCAGATGGATATGTGTCAAGAATAAAAATCTCAACCTACGGATACGGGCATGTAATTTACATAACGCATGAAGGCGGATATGTGAGTGTATATGCCCATCAGCATCATTTTTCGGATAAGCTGGAAAAGCACATGCGCAAAAAACAAAAGGAAGAGGAAACTTTTGAACTCGAATTGTTCCCGGGAAAAGATGAATTGCCTATAAAAAAAGGAGAAATCATTGGGTATACCGGAAACACAGGAAGCTCGCAAGCGCCACACCTTCACTTTGAAATAAGGGATGAAAAAACAGAAGCTGCTTTAAATCCGTTTAAGTTCTTTAACCTTACTGATACCGTAGCTCCGGTTATAGACGGTATTTATTTTTACGACACTAACGATCTGAATAATGCTTTTGTAATTGATAAAAAGAAAATTACAGAAGAAGCAACAAAAGACAAAACGAAGAAAGGTGAATCCAAATCGGAACAACTTGCCTTACGCGACACATTTGTTCTTCCGGAATGTTTTGGATTTGGTTTTTCTGCATTTGATCGTCACATAAAAAACGGTAACCAGAACCAGATTCTTTCTGCCGAGTTATTCCTGGATGAAAAGATATTCTACAAACATTCGTTCGATACGATGGCATTTGATAAATCGAAGTACATCAATTGTTTTACCGATCTGAGTAAGGATTACAAGAAGGAACGGATTCAAAAATGCTTTTTAAGTAAAAATGATTTCATGGGCATATTCAGCGATGTTGCCCAAACAGGCGAAGTTTTTTTGAAAGATACGCTCGTGCACACAATCAAGCTGATCTGTAAAGATGTACTGGGGAATAAGGAAACGCTTACATTTAAAGTAAAACGTCAAAAGGTAATTGTGCTTGCCGAACAGAAAAAGTACAAATACGATTGTCTGAAAGAACTGGTATTTGAGGATCCGGGTATGAAACTGATCTTCCCGGAGAAATGCTTTTTCAACGACTTCAATCTTTACTATACGAAAAGTAAAAAACCGGCAGACCGAAATTCGGTTCACGTGTTCGGGGTAAAAACAGCGATGTATCAACCCTGCTCTATTTATTTAAAAAACAATTTACCTAAGATAGACACATCGAAACTTTGCATTGTTGAAGCAACATCAGGAACATATTGCGGTGGAAAACTTCAGGCAGATGGTTTTGTATTCGGAACTTGC
>DASWXS010000262.1:0-7391 GCA_036405375.1 Bacteroidia bacterium | reverse complement strand
CAGTATGTGTGTAAATGTGTTCACTTTGAAACCCATGCTGTCTGCAACCTTCATCAGCATATTGATCTCGCTTTGCACATAGCTGTGACAGGTTATAAAACGTTTCCCATTCAATATCTCTACAAGTGCATCCAGTTCAAGATTTTTACGAGGCGCCATTTTATTTTTGTCCTTGGATGAAGCGAAAAATTTCATTGCTTCCTGGTATTCTTTCGCACGGATAAAATAATCATAGTACACTTGTTCAACTCCCATACGCGTTTGCGGGAAACGAACATTCTGACTTTCGCCCCAGTTACTTTGCTTCACATTTTCCCCCAAAGCAAACTTGATAAAACCATCCGCCTTTTCATACTTCATATCTTCGGGCGCAAGTCCCCAGCGTAACTTGATCAACGCAGATTGCCCACCGATTGGATTAGCAGAGCCATGCAATAATTGCGCAGTAGTAACACCACCCGCGAGCTGACGGTAAATATTAATATCTTCTGAATTGATTACGTCTCCTATTCTTACCTCAGCGCTGGATGCTTTTGTTCCTTCATTCACTCCCTCACTGATTGCAATATGCGAATGCTCATCAATAATGCCTGCAGTTAAATGTTTCCCTTTCCCATCAATGATCTTAGCAAAAGCTCCTTTGGGAGCATCAATATTTTCTGCAATGCGAACGATCTTTCCATATACCACATATACATCATATTCTTTCAGAATGCCTATCGAGTCATTTGTCCACACCGTTGCATCCTTAATTAAAATTGCGCCTAAGCGGTTCTTGTATTTATTGATAATATTCTCTTTTGTCTCCGGTTTCCCGAATGCAGCGAATGGATAAAACACCTCACCAACCTGTGGCATTTCTTTTTTCTTTTCTTCTTTTGATTTTGGAGGATCCAGCTCAGCCGTCTTTTTCAATGTGAAATCAACCCACGAGCCATCTGGTCGTTGTGTACTTCCTGTAAATGATTTATCAGCTTCGTTGTAATTTCCTGAAAACCTTAATAGGGTTACTGAATCAGCGTAATAACTAAACGTGGAAATATTATTTTTAAATGATAAACTTGCTTTTGTTTTGATCGTATCAGTTGTAAATACAATCATTTCAGGTGCATCAATTTCTCCCTTAATTTCAGATTTGGTTTTCTTTCCGGCAAAGGTCAATTCATATTTACCTCTTACGTCAACGGCATTGTAATCAGCATAGGTATAACCATTTCCTTTAACCCATGTTTCGTAGATCACCGCGTTATCTTCAAAAATATTTGCCGAAGCGATGAAAAAATTTGCCATCATTCCTTTTTTCAAACTTCCTGCTTTATCAGCAACACCCAAAATTTGCGCTGGCGTAGCAGTAAGTGCCTTCAATGCATTTTTTTCCGATAAGCCATATAAAACCGCTTTACGTAAATTTTTCAGAAACAGTTTTTTGTCTTTAAGATCAGCACTGGTAAATGCAAACTGAACTCCATTCTCTGCCAATACCCGTGCATTGGTTGGAGCGAGTTCCCAATGTTTCAATTCTGTCATAGTCACCATTTCCGCATCAAAAGGGTCTTCCACATCCAATGCTTCCGGGAAATTAAGTGGAACGATGTACTTATCAAACGTATTGAAAACATCATTGATACGTTGGTACTCATCTCCATTTCCCTTAATAATATATTTGATCTTGAATTCATCACCCAGCTTATCTGCACGTAACGCACTCAGTTTATTACTTACTTCAAATATTTGAGGTAGCGTTTGAAGGTTGTTAAATGCTTCCAGGGAAATATTATACTCCGCTTTATTGGCTGGTTGCGATTTATACCACTCCGCATCCAGGTACGTTTGACGAAGCAGGGCAATTGATCCCATCAAAGACGATGGATAATCCTGGGACGATGTACCTTTCTTAAAAGAATAAAATGCTGCTGCTTTATCGATGACCACATTCTCATTTTCTTTGTTATTGGTAAGTGCAACCAATGCTCCACTTCCTCTCACGATTCCATCTTTCTGCGACGTTAAAGCCAAACCGAAACCTAGTCTTCTCAAATCATCGGCCTGTTTTTCATTAGTGGTAAACAATTTAAATGCTTCTACTTCCGGTTTCACTGCCTGGTTCCAGCCGTAGGCTCCTTTTGTATTGGTTTCCATTTGTGGAGCTCCCCAACCTCTTCCACCCGGTTTTACATCAGGCATTCCATAATCACAATACAATTCGATAAAGGCCGGATAAATGTGTTTTCCTTTCAGATCCTTTGCAACAGCGCCAGCCGGAATAGTAACCTTTTCGCCGGCATCTACAATCAATCCATCCTTTACAACAAGACTCGCATTATTGATCACTGTTTCAAAATCAACGTGTAATGTGCAATTAGTAAACACATAACAAGTGTGATTGGGATCAGCTGCTCCATTGTTTTGAAATGTTACCTGCGCATTGGAAACAACTGCATTAAACAGGAGAAATAAAGAAAGGATAATACGTTTCATTTGTCTTTTTTGAGCAAAGCAAATATAACCATTTGAATGGAAATTTACCCTTTTTGGATAAAGGTGTTACTTCGAACCAACTTTTGTAATACGTATAGGTTTTACCTTTTTAATAAACGCATTTTTATCCAGTTTTATTGCCCCTTTGGCCCGGGCAATAGCTATTAGCTGAATATTCGACCTGGTGTAAACGATACTATACATATTAATATCGTCGATAAAAATAGTAGCATCGAGTTTTTTTCCGACTTTGCTATCTTCTATACCCCTGTTCATTAACATAGGAATTCTGTCTGTTAACGAGTCCAAAGGCACTTTTAATTTTTTTTCCATCAAACCCGGCAAACTATCATGCAGGATCCAATCGGCTGTTTTTACAAGAGCGTTTTCCGTATTGATGTCGTATTTAATGTTATTGATTCCGATGCTATTGCTTACCGAATCATAATAGACCTTCCCTGTGAAATAAATATCGCCTTTGATATCGCCCTTCAATTTTGCTTTCATAGCAAGGGCACTGTCGGTACCATATATTTCCAGGTGCTTTACACTTACCGAAAACTGCTGATAGCTTAGCTTCAGGTCCTTTATCTTTTCATTCATCTTTTTGTTAGCTAGCTCAAAAGGTATAGCGGCCAAAATATACAATTCTACTTTATTCTTAAGGCCCTTTTGAGATTTAGTATATGCAGGCAGAACAGTATTTACAGAGGAAGTTGTGTCTTTATCGATCAACAATTTTGTACGGGTATAACAAGCCACCTGGATACAAATGGTTTTTGGTCCTCTGTCAATCATCCGCGCTGATATTGATTCACAGCGACTCTGAAGCCATACCATAACTTCCTTTTTATGAATGCGAACCGGTTTTTGGATATCCATCCAGATCTTTGATACTGCTTTCTTCAACTCTATTTTCTCACCAATGTTATTATCAAGATTTTTTACCAGTTCTTTCTCTTTTAATTTTATAGCTTCATTTACACTCTTCTTAAGATTAAACTTTACAAATGCTATTCGTGCGTAAGGATCATTTATCCATACAATATCTTTGATGCTGCTTTTTGTGATCAGCTTCCAGTTTTCACTAATAGAAATCTCCGAACGAAGTTTTAATACCAGATCACCCTGCACCGGTTCTTTATTGGAAACGATTCGTTTTCCAATTTTTACCTTCCCTACTCCAGAAATATGCAGGGGAAGTTCTATTTCCAGGTAGGGCATTTGCCAGCTTACTTGTAGCGGAGCTGATTTTGTAATATCGAGCTCAATAACATCTCCCCTGTTGTTTACAGTTAAAGGCGCGCTGAAAAATTTCCCCGAAATGGCAGTATTTAAAAGAGCATTAAGCTCTTTTACTTCAAAATCAACAGGAAATATCAATTCCGACAATGGTGCTACTAAAACCGTATCCGAGATTGTAGGAATGGGTGCAGCAGGTTCTACCCTGTTACGCATATAAAAATATCCGCCTGCAACCAGTGCCAATAATGCCAGGATCACAAGTATGATATTACGAATACTTTTCATTTCGACAGGTATAGAAATATTTGGTCTTAATTATATTTCAATCTTGATGCCAGTTAACAAAAAAGGGCAAACTCTCATTTGCCCTTTGATATACTTGTTATTACAATTTAATCCGTTTTCAGATGGGTCATTATTTTTTCCACACTGCTTTTAGCGTCACCATAAAGCATTTCTGAATTAGATTTATAGAACAAAGGATTGTCCTCACCTGAATAACCTGCCGACATGGAGCGTTTCATAATGATTACTTTTTCAGCTTTCCATGCTTCTATCACAGGCATTCCATATATAGAACTTGCAGGATCGTCCTGTGCGCTTGGGTTTACTACATCGTTTGCGCCAATTACCATTACTACATCTGTATCCGGCATGTCTTCATTGATCTCATCCATTTCCAGCACAATATCGTAGGGCACATTTGCTTCTGCCAGCAATACATTCATGTGACCCGGTAAACGGCCTGCAACCGGGTGTATCGCGAAACGTACATTTTTTCCTGATTTACGCAGCGTTTGAACCATATCATAAATAGGATACTGCGCTTTAGCAACAGCCATTCCGTAACCAGGAACAATTACTACTGATTTAGCTTCTTTCAGTAAGCCTGCAACTTCTTCGTGATTCAATGCAGTAACTTCTCCTTCAATCGCTTTTTTCTCGCCACCTTTGGCTGAGCCCGAACCGCTTGCAAAAATCACTGAGAAGAAAGAACGGTTCATTGCATGACACATGTGCATGGAAAGAATAGCACCCGAGCTTCCAACAAGTGCACCGGTTACAATAAGTAAATCGTTACCCAGCATAAAACCTGCCGCCGAAGCTGCCCAGCCCGAATAGGAATTCAACATGGATACCACTACAGGCATATCTCCACCACCAATTGCCATAACCAACACCACACCGATGAATGAAGCAATGGCGGTCATAATTCCAAGGTACAACATTCCTCCCGTTCCTTCAGCTTTACAAAAGAAAACACCAAGCACAATACAAATTGCAAGCAATAATAGATTCATTAACTGCAATCCTTTAAAGCTCCATGGTTTGGAAGGTACTTTTCCATCCAGTTTTCCCCAGGCAATGATAGAGCCAGTGAATGTAATCGCCCCGATAAAAATCCCTACAAATACTTCCACTAAGTGAATAATGTGCTCTGCACCTGTAAGTGCTTGTGATTTAGGATCAAGGTATGAACCAAAACCAACAAGTACGGCAGCTAATCCCACAAAACTATGCAGGATAGCAACCAGCTGCGGCATGGCAGTCATTTCTACCTTGCGTGCCAGTAGGATCCCGATAACAGATGCAACAGCGATAGCCGCGATAATAAAGGTATGCCCTGCAACACCCTGGCCTAAAACGGTTGCTATGATCGCTATGATCATACCAACTATTCCGTAAAGTACTCCACGCTTTGCCGATTCTTGTGAGGACAATCCCCCTAAACTTAAAATGAACAGGATACTGGCAAATAAGTATGCTGCTGTTTGTATTTCTTTTGCAATGAACATAATATAATACTTTACTTATTTTTTAAACATTTTCAACATACGGTGAGTAACCACAAATCCTCCGACAATATTAATGCTGGCTACTAATATCGCAACGCATGCAAGGATAGTCATTGGGTTCGACAAGTTATCTGTGGTCTGCAATAAACCACCAACAACAATAATTCCGCTGATAGCATTCGTTACTGCCATTAAAGGTGTATGTAGTGAGTGCGCCACATTTGTGATGAGCTGCCAACCAACAAACACCGATAAAACAAACACTGTGAAATGCTGAATAAACTCAGACGGGGCAAATTTTCCAACTAAGAAAAGTAAACCACCTACTACCGCCAAACTTATAATAGTTGACATGGCTGCTTTCTTCGCTTTTTGCTCGTCAGATATCTTTACTTCTTCTGCAGTTGGTGCTGCTACTTTTTTAGCTCCGCCACCTGCTGTAGGGCTTACCTGCAAAGGTGCAGGAGGCCAGTTTATTTTTCCGTTATACGTTACCATTGCCCTTGAAACAACAGCATCTTCCATATCAATTTTAAATTTCTCCGCTTTACCCATGTCATCCAACAAATGACACAAGTTGTTTCCATATAGCTGGGAAGCCTGTGTTGGTAGTTGATTTAACTTACCAACAATTACTACTCCATTATCCGTTGTATATACTTCGCCGTTTTTTGTAAGCACACAGTTACCACCAGTAGAAGCTGCCAGATCCACAACTACAGAACCTGGTTTCATTGCTGCAACGTGATAGTCTAACCATAATTTTGGAGCTGGTCTTCCGGGAATCTGCGCAGTAGTAATTACTATATCTACTTCTTTTGCCTGCTCCAGGAATAATTTCATTTCCGCTTCAATAAACTCTTTACTCATTTCCTTTGAGTAACCCGAAGCTGTGGCCCCATCTTCTTCAATTTCAACTGTTAAGAACTGGGCACCCATTGATTCGATTTGCTCCGCCACTTCTTTACGTGTATCAAATGCTCTAACAATTGCACCTAATGAATTAGCAGCGCCGATAGAAGCCAAACCTGCTACACCTGCACCAATCACAAGCACTTTAGCAGGATCTACTTTACCTGCGGCAGTTATTTGCCCGTTTAAAAATCTTCCGAAATGAAATGACCCTTCTATTACAGCTCTGTAACCGGCAATATTTGCCATAGATGATAATACATCCATTTTCTGTGCCCTGGAAATACGGGGGATCGCATCCATAGCAACAGCATTCACTTTCTTATCTGCCAATACTTTCAGCAGGTCCTGGTTTTGAGCAGGCCACAAATAGCTTAATAGCACAAGACCTTCTTTCATCATTCCAACTTCCTCTACTGAAGGCTCTTTCACCTTCAGTACGATGTCTGAATTACCATAGATTTCGCCTGCAGTGTTCACTATTTTAGCTCCTGCTTCTTCAAAATCTTTATCAGAAAAATTTGCTTTGACTCCCGCATTATGCTGAATGTACACTTCAAACCCTTGTTTTTGTAAGCGTTTAACTGTTTTCGGGGTTGCAGCAACCCTTAATTCATTCGGGAATATTTCGGATGGGATTCCTACCTTCATATTGTTTGTTTGTGATATTATGTTTTCTATCTGTGTTCCTTTAAGCCCGTTTCAAGGAAGCTACAAAGAAAGAAAAATATATGGGACTTTGCTAACAAATGTTAATTGCGTTTTGCCTTAGATACTCACATTTTTTAAACCATGCGATAACAGTTTTTTTATGTATCTTCACCGCTTTATCAGGGCTGAATTATGTGGAAAGCTTTAACCAGATCATTATTAAGAAACAGATCAATTTATATATCGGCAGTATTGCTGTTGACCATCTTTTTTGGGTATCACGCTACAAAAATTGAACTCTCTTACAAT
>DASWXS010000261.1:0-3245 GCA_036405375.1 Bacteroidia bacterium | reverse complement strand
GATAGGAAACAATAATATTGATGTATGAAAGTTGATGCATGTTTTTCCCCGGCACTCTATCCTGTATATGAGGATCCGGATAGCATAGTGGTTATTATTGATGTGTTGCGTGCTACGTCTGCAATATGTGTTGCGTTTCATCACGGTGCCGAGCGTATGATACCTGTTGCAACCGTGGATGAAGCGAAAGAATATAAGAAACAGGGTTTTTTGGCAGGTGCAGAACGTGATGCTGTTAAGATAGAAGGTTTTGATTTCGGGAATTCTCCTTACGATTATATGGGCGATCATGTAAAAGGTCACACCATTGCGCTTACAACCACGAACGGCACACAAGCTATTGAAGCTGCACGCAAAGCATATAAAGTAGTAATAGGTTCTTTTTTGAATATAACTGTGTTGTGCGACTGGCTGGTAAAGCAAGACAGGAATATATTGTTGTTATGCTCCGGCTGGAAAAACAGGTTTAACCTGGAAGATTCCTTATACGCAGGTGCCGTTACACAGGAACTGATGAAACGTACCCGGGATATAAAACTGGGCGATGGATGCCTAGCCTTGCAATATCTTTATGAAATGGCGAAAGAAGATCCGATGAAATTCCTGAATCACGCTTCTCATAAAGAACGTATGGTAAAGCTGAATTTAAAACGTGATATCCGCTATTGCCTGATCCCTGATAGAGCTCCGGTGATTCCGGTGCTGCAAGGGAAGTACTTAGTAATGCTGAATGATAAATTTTAAATATTGAATAATCATTCAAAATTCATAATCCAACATTCAACATAATCTATGGAGCCTCTAAAAGAAATGTTCAATCTATCTTTCTACAAGCGCTTTGCAGAAGAGATAGGGAAGGTGGACAAAAATTTTCATCCTGCTAAGTTTGTAAAGGATGTAACTGCTAATTTTGAAGAGCTTTCGCTGAACCAGCGTATGCGAAATACTTCTGTTCAGCTTCATAGGCACCTTCCGCACAGCTATAAAAAGCAAATTGAAATTTGCAGAAAGGTAATTCCGAATGCTCCCCGCGGGTATGTATCACTTGTATTTCCTGATTTTGTGGGACTGTATGGAAAAGAAGATTTTGATACTTCACTGGATGCGTTAAAATATTTTACGAGTTTTGGATCGTCCGAATTTGCGATCCGCGAATTTTTGAAACTTGATTTTAAACGCACTATTAAAGTAATGGAGAAGTGGGCCGATGATAAAGATCATCATGTTCGCCGCTTAGCTTCTGAGGGGTCGAGAGCACGCTTGCCCTGGTCGTTTAAACTGGAAGAAGTAATTAAGAATCCAAAGTCTACACTTGTCATCCTGGAAAAATTAAAATGCGATGAAGAGTTGTATGTGAAAAAATCAGTTGCCAATCACCTCAATGATTTGTCCAAAGATAATCCTGGTACGATGCTGAGTATTGTAAAAGCCTGGGATAAAGGCAACGCACATACAGCATGGATCGTGAAACACGCGAGCAGGAGCCTGATCAAAAAAGGAAATGCTGATTCTTTATCTGTTTTCGATTTTGAAAAGAATGTAAGGGTAAAACTCGATCAGTTGAAGTTGAATAAAGCTAAACTGAAATTAGGAGAAACTCTCGCTTTTGGATTTGATCTTATTTCTGAAAAGAAAACACCGCAAAAACTTGTTGTAGACTATGTGATCCATTACATGAAAAAGGGTGGAGAACTTTCACCCAAAGTATTTAAACTAAAGGAGCTGAACCTGCAGCCGGGGAAAACGGAGCATATCAGCAAACAACAGATGCTTAAAGATTTCACTACACGTAAGCACTATGCAGGCAAGCACATTGTTGAAGTAATGGTGAATGGAAAAGTAATGGCGCAAAAAGAGTTTATTCTTGCGACAAATTAATCCTGCTTTTAGTGTTGTTGTGTATGGATAGTATCAATAACCATATTGGTGCTGTCATAGCCGGTTTTATCCACGTGATCCGCGTCTGACTGCTCAATTGTTGTATCCTGTTTTTCCTTATCATCATAATCGTTTGTATCGCATGCCGTATTTAGCATAGCGACAAATAAAGAAATCATTAGCGTGTTTTTCATGCCTGTTGGTTTTACAGTAACCAGCAAGTTTTCTGCCACATAGAACCAGCAAATTTGTACACAAAAGAAAAGTGTTTTGAGTAAATATTTCGAAATGTGTGGGAATGTATTTCACACAAATACCAAGCAAGGGATGAATCAAACAGTTATAATCCCGTTTTTAATAGCATACTTTACCAGGTCGGTGACGTTTTTGCTTTTTGTTTTGGTATAGATATTTCCACGATGAAAATCAACCGTGCTTGCAGAGATATGAAGCTGTTCGGCAATTTCTTTATTTGTTTTTCCTTCGCAGATTATTTTCAGGATATCTGTTTCGCGTGCAGTAAGCGACAATTCATCAAACAGCGGATTAATGTTTTTCTCCTGGCGTAGTCCATTCAGCAAAGCATTGGAGACAGCGGGGCTTATATATATTCCTTTTTCTTTTACAGTTTGTATGGCTTCCATCAGCACTTCAACATCCGAGTTCTTGGGCAGGTAGGCGTTGGCACCCATTGCCATAAATTCGCTGATGTAGTTTTGATCGTTGTATATACTCAGCATAATTACTTTTACTCCCGGAAATCGTTTTTTGATAAGTTCCAGGGTTTGCCGGCCATTCATAACCGGCATATCAATATCGAGCAACACAATATGTGGTTGTTGTGTTTTAAGGAGATCAAGTAATTCACGGCCATTGCCGGCTTCTGCAATACATCGTACCTGGTTGTTTTCTTCCAGGAGCGAAATAAGAGCTTTGCGGACCAGTGTTTGGTCTTCGGCAATAGCTATAGTGATCCGCTTCGGCATGCAGGGTTTAAGGGTAGTTTTACCTGTGTGTTCAGGTAGGGAAAGGTACGCCTTTTTTTGCAGCTGTCCTTAATTGGGACACTGGGTATAATAGTAGTTTTACCTGTGTGTTGAGGTAGGTAATTTGATGGGTTATTTCTTTGATTTATTGAAAATCAGTTAGTTGCTATTGCCCTGCTTGTTGCCCGCAAACTAAGTGACCCTGCACATTTCTCTTCCTTATTTTATATTTGACTAAACCCTTTGAAACTGATATCACAGATAATTATGCTTTCTGTAAGTATTTCGAAGTTATGTTTTACATAAGCTAATACTACAAATGCATCTTTCTGCACTGATTCTTTTCTGAGTAAACTGAAGTGTATGATTTTAATTGCCATT
>DASWXS010000260.1:0-2554 GCA_036405375.1 Bacteroidia bacterium | reverse complement strand
GCTATTACTTAAAAGCTGTTGCAGCAGCAAGAAAAGGTGATGCTTCTGGTTTAGCGCATTTAAAAACAGCTATCGAAAAAGATGGTTCTTTAAAAGCTGCGGCTAAAGATGATGCTGAATTCATCAAATGGAGAGAAAATGCTGAATTCAAAGGAATGGTTAACTAATCTGTTTCTTTACTAATATTAGATCCCTCTGAAGAAATTCAGGGGGATTTTTTTTGATATGAAACCTGCAACAAAAGCTATACTCATCATTTCAGCAATGATCATGCTGGCTTTTGCTGGTGTGATCTTCTTTACAGATCATCCTGTGCTTAACAGAAAGAAAACGAATGAGAAGTATGGAGCTATAGCTATTCGCGATCATGTGATCCCGTTCCAGAAATACGGAACAAGGTTATTCAGTTTGCCTTACCTTAATAATTACTATTCAGAAGTAAATTATTTTACCGAAAACTATAACGGTGAAAATAAAACTGCATTCATATCAAGTCTTCAACAGTTGTTACTTAGCCACGATAGTGTAGATATTTATTTACTGGCTCATTCAAATGCTTACTATACCTGGATCCAGGAAATTGATAAGGAACAACGTGCAAAAATAAGACTTGTTTATAATACCGGTTGTTCCGGGTCTTATCAATCCTATTATTGGAAAGAGCTCGGAATCAAATACTATGTGGCTCATGAAAGTAATCAAAGCATATCTCCTGTTTTCTATTTCTATTTCCTGAGAAGATATACAAATGGATATTCATTGACCGAAGCCATTGATGAATCGAACGCAGCCATGCATAAGCAACTGGATCGCATAAAAATGATCAGTTTCGGAAATTTATCCGTGGATGAAAAAACGGAATTTGATTCGGAAGGAAAATTAGTGATGCAACAATGAAGAAAGCTGCCCCATACACGATAATCAGCTGGATCATTACATTATGTAATGTAACATTACTCGTATGGTTTGGTAAAACTGCGTATACTGAGAACGCTGTGCTTTCAGAAGGTGCAATCATTCCCGTTTCGATCATATTATTTATTGCAGGTGGATCAACCGGACTTTCGTTTTCCTGTTTTTCAGCATATCAGGAAATATTATCAGGAAACAAACCAATACTGAAAACACTTAAACTGATGTTTCTCGTGTTTCCTTGTATATTGATTTCTTGTGGATTATTGTATGCAGCGTTTTTGTTTTTAGCCTGTATGTAAACCTTGAACGTTTTTATTCAATTGCCAACTTCAATTTCCTGAACAATTCCTCTTCTTCGATCTCCCTCACCTCTCCTGGTTTAAGATCTCCTATTTCAAGATCGTCTATAGATACCCTTATCAACCTCCTCACATGATTTCCTACTGATGCAAACATTTTTCTGACCTGGTGAAATTTACCTTCCTTTAAAGTAATAGTAAGCCAGGCATGAGGAACAGCTTCATCGTAGTCAAACATTCCTTTATGTAAATTTTTCGGTCGCTCAACTATTTCAACATGGCAAGGTAAAGTAGTATAATCTTCACCATTAGCTACTTTTAAAGGTACTCCGTTTCTGAGCTGATCAAGTTTTTTTGCGCTTACTTTATTTTTAGCCAGAACAAGGTATTTTCTTTCGTGTGATTCCTTTTCAGAAAAAAGTAAACGCTGAATTTTTTTATTATTTGTAAGTATTAACAAACCTTCAGAATGATTGTCCAATCGCCCCACTGCATAAGTCCCTTCCGGGAAATCAAACTCCAGGTCTCCCAGCAAATTAACCTTATGAGGACTCACAAACTGAGATACCATATCAACAGGCTTGTAAATAATAAAGTAGCGGTTAATCAATCGAACGCTTGTTGAAAATAGTATATCCGAAATGGAACAGGAAGGAAAATGGAACTTTCTCTCCATGATAATAGTTGGCCGACATTGCCAAGGGTCCTACCGGTGTATGATACACAACAGCTGCCATGCCCGTAAAATACCTGTATAAAAATTCTGTACTGTATTGTGCTACATTAAATTCATCCTTCACAATAGATTGAACCGGTTGAAATATATAACCTTCGATGCGGATATCCAGTTTTTTTATTGGTGTTACTATAAATTTAATACCACCCGCAAGATATTTCTGGGCTCTGAATTTCTCAAGAAACAAAGTACGGCTTTCTGGTGTAGGAGTAAAGGCCGGAGCACTTAAAATAGAAGAAGTATAGTTTTTGAAGAAATTCTGGGAAGAAAGCACTCCTTCACCTAAAACTCCGATTTTGAAATGCCGGCTGGTTTTTAAATAATAGTCGATTTTTCCATTCAAAGAAAACCACGCGTGCGGAACATTAGAAGTAATGGAGTCTTTAGAAGTACTTCCTGGTTTATAAAATTCGAATCCGTTAAAATACTGTGTTTTAAAATTCATAAAGAGACCTTCCGAAGCGTACAATTTTCTGTTGAGCGTATTTAATTCGTATTCAATTTTACCGAATCCAAAATCAAAATCCGTACGATCAGAAGTGTCCTTACTTGTAAAATTATCTGTCTGGTAATAAATGTTTGCAAGGTTTGCTATTCCTCCTCC
>DASWXS010000259.1:0-2529 GCA_036405375.1 Bacteroidia bacterium | reverse complement strand
GGGCAAGGATCTGAATTTTCTTTTGTACTTACCTATGACATTGCAGATGAAAAAGAGTACACAAGCGTACAAAAAGAAGAGCAGGTAATTCCGCAGGTGTTTAAAGGTAAAAAAATACTCATAGTAGAAGATAATCCGTTGAACCAGAAACTGGCATCTACACTGTTAAGCGGTGAGGGTTTTGTAATTGAAGTAGCAGAAAACGGGCAAAAAGCAGTGGACCTGCTTTCAGCTAAAACATACGACGCTATATTGATGGATATTCAGATGCCGATTATGGACGGATACCAGGCAACGAAAAAGATCCGCAGAGAGCTTGCTTTAACAACCCCTATTATTGCTATGACAGCTAATGCGATGGCGGGTGAACAGGAGAAATGTATTTCGATCGGAATGGATGATTATATCACCAAACCTTTCAAGTCAGAGTCATTGCTGAGTTTGTTGTTTAAGCACATGAACAAAGGATCTGATGCTATCCTAACCGGTGCGAATCCTTTAACTGATGAAAAGAAAGTAAACAGGATCACTGACCTGGCTTACCTGAGAGAATTCTCCGGAGGAAAAGAAGATTTTGTGAAAGAAATGATCGAAGTATTTCTGGAGCAAAACCCAATTGATGTAAAAACTCTTGAAGACGCTATTTCCACTGATAACTATGCCCAGATCAAGGCAATTACCCATACTTTACAAACATCGCTCGGATTTGTCGGGTTCCCGGCCGCTTCGCTCCAGGAATTAAAACTTGTGGAAAATATGGCAGGAGAACAAAAAAACCTGGACCTGATCAAAGAAAAGCTGAAGGATATCATAAGCAAATGCCGCCTGGCCCAGGCTGAATTGAAAGAGGAAATAAAGTAAAACACAGCGATTAATTTCAGACTTTCAGCCATTTAATTTGGTTATTGGTGAATTAGTCGGGAGAAGCTATTGTTTTACAACTAAATTTAGAGATAATTAGAGCGCATTCAGGTATCAGTTTAAAAGTATGGAAACACTTATCAATAACAGGATAAAATTAAAACTGCTACTTGGTTTTGGCCTGGGCTTTTTACTGGTTGTGTTTGTTCAATATTATTCCAGTAAAAGTATTAAGGCATTAATTGCCGACGAGCAGAAACTACAGCTTACCAATAAAGCGATACAGGATGTAGAACGATTGAAGGCGGATATTTCAACTTTCGAAAGTAAGATGCGCGGTTTTGTTATTACCGGGAACGAAAAATTCCTGGAAGGGAATGAAAATGTGCAATTAAAATCACTGGAAACAACCCAGAAATTGATTAGTAACAGCAGCTCTCCTGCCGAAAAGCACTTAGGCCTTGAATTGGAAGAATTGGTACATCAAAAGATCACATTTAACAAGCAAATACTTATTGAGTACAACAAAGATGATAATTCTGCTGCCATCGCCCTGATAAAAACCGGAATGGGAAAACGCATAATGGATAGTATTGCTGTTATATGCGATAAAGTTATCCAGGAGCAAAAGAAACATGCTCGGGCACATTCAGAAAGAAATGATTTTAATACGTCGCTTGCACTCAATGCTGATCTGATATCGGGTATAATTATTCTTATCACTATCGTTATTGCATTAATTATCCTTTTTAAAGATATCAATGACAGGATCAAGCTGGAAGCACAGCTACGTGAAGAGCAACGTAAGGTTGAAAAATCGATGCAAATTAAGGAGCAATTTATGGCTAACATGAGTCATGAGATCCGTACACCACTTAATGCAATGCTGGGTTTTTCTTCATTGCTCGAAAAAACAAACCTGAGCACAGAACAAAAAGACTATTTAAGTGCAATAGACAGTGCAGGGAAAAGCCTGATGACAATTATTAATGATATCCTGGATTTTTCGAAAATGGAAGCAGGAATGCTTGGGATAGAGAGTGTTCCTTTCAGTGTTCCGCAATTAATGCAATCGGTGCACATGCTCTTTTTCCCAAAAGCAGAAAGCAAGGGAATAAAACTTTTCCTGTCGATGGATCCGGGTATTCCCGACCTGGTGAAAGGAGATCCAACCCGGCTCAACCAGGTATTGATGAACCTGATCGGAAATGCAATAAAATTTACCAGTAATGGAAATGTAAGTGTAGATTGTTTGTTGCTGAAAGGAGATGAAAAAAAAGCGACCATAAGGTTTTTAATAAAGGATACTGGTATTGGTATCCCACAGGAAAAATTGCAAACAATTTTCGATCGGTTTAATCAGGCAGATAATGATACCACCCGGAATTTTGGCGGAACAGGTTTAGGATTATCTATTGCGAAAAAATTAATTCAATTGCAGGGTGGCGACATAGAAGTTAATAGTACCCCGGGAGCCGGTTCTGAGTTTTGGTTTACTATTACATATGAAATAGCTGATAAACAGGAGTACGAACCTTCTCCTGTAAGAAAAAAGTCAATCGCATTAAATCCAAACAAACGGGTGCTGATTGTTGAAGATAATATCCTGAATCAAAAACTGGCCATTATGTTATTAAAAGAACAAGGCCTGGAACCGGTAATAGTACA
>DASWXS010000258.1:0-5439 GCA_036405375.1 Bacteroidia bacterium | reverse complement strand
CCAGGGAGCGCATGCAGTAAGTGCTATGACCGTTTTCATAAATGGTAAACCTGCTAAAAAAGAGTACCGCCATTTTAATGTGAAAACAGTTGAAGGACCAGATGATTTTGCAACTATGGAAGAAGTTATCTACAGAAGATATAGCAGGGTTGTTGCAGAGGGCGAAGGCATGCCACAGCTAATTGTAATCGACGGAGGAAAAGGCCAACTGGGAGCAGCAATCAACAGCCTCGAGAAAGTAGGTTTGATGGGAAAAGTTACTGTTATAGGCATTGCAAAACGATTGGAAGAAATTTATTTCCCGGGTGATTCCATTCCACTGTACATCGACAAACGTTCGGAGACACTACGCATCTTACAGCACATACGTGATGAAGCACATCGTTTCGGGATTACCCATCACCGCAGCAAACGAAGCCGTGAAACTATCAAAACAGAATTAAGCGGAATAAAAGGGATTAGCGATATTACCGCACAAAAATTACTTGTTCACTTTAAGTCTGTAAAAGGAATTAAAGAAGCAACCTTAGAAGAACTGGAGCAAGTGATCGGGAAATCGAAGGCAAATCTCATTTTCGAATATTTTAAATCCGACGCAGCCGGTTAAATTTACTCTCTTACACTTAGCACTTCTACTTCGTAATACACAGAAGCCTTAGGAGGGATCATGTTGTTATCACCCGTAAGCCCGTGTGCAAGATGTGATGGGAGAATGAAAATCGCTTTTTCTCCTTCACGCATTAGCTTTACTCCCTGGTGAATTCCATCTTCTACATTATCCATATCCACTTTAAATGTTTTTGGACCGTCTTTATCACTCGAATAGCAAAGTGTACCATCCAGCAACTTCACTTTGTATTTTACTTTTACAACATTGGTGGAAACGATCTGTTTACCTTTTTTATTCTCTTTCACAATGGCATAACGTAAGCCACTTCCCGTAGTCTGCATTTGCAGCTGGTATTGCTTTACATATGAATCGATGATATCCTTCTCCATTACCTGGGAAGGTTTTTGAACATTGATCAGCTGCTCCTTTGCTTTTGCTTCATCGATTTCCACTTTATGTACTACTTGTTGTTGACGATTATCTCCACAAGAAATCAGCAATACACTTAAAAGTAGAATTATTATCCAGGTATTCTTCATCATTTTCCGCTTAGTTCTTTTTTATATAACGGCAAAACCTTCAAAAAGTTATCGATTGTTTGTTTTAAAGATACATCCGACTTCCCTCCAGCCGCATTTTTATGCCCGCCGCCTTTAAAATGTTTGCGTGCAAACTGGTTCACATCAAACTTTCCTTTGCTACGGAAAGACATTTTAACTACACCATCCCGCTCCGAAAAGAAAGCCGAGAATTTCAATCCGCGGATCGACAAGGGATAATTAACTACACCTTCGGTATCTCCCTTTACATAATTAAAACGGTTCTGTTCCTCTTCTGATAAACTCATATATGCAGCATTGTACTCATTCAGCACAACCATTTTTTCCGAAAGGCAGTAACCCAATAATTTCAAACGATATACCGTATTATCATCATGGATTGCGTTATAGATCTCTGCGTTGTTTGCGCCTTTATCAATAAGGTCGGAAACAATACGATGTGTGTTTGCAGTTGTGGAAGGGAAACGGAAAGAACCGGTGTCCGTAAGCATTCCGGTGTACAGGCAGGTAGCTATTTTCTTTTCGATCAATTTTCTATCACCCAATGCAACTATCAGTTCATAAACCAATTCACAGGTCGAACAGGCGTTGATATCGTGATAATACAACTTTGCATAATTTTCAGGTTCACGGTGGTGATCAATCATAATCTTAACCGCATTTGAAGCCTGTACCGCCTTACCCAGCTCTTCGATACGACCAAACGAATTAAAATCGAGTGTAAAAATCACATCTGCTTTTTTCACTAATCCCTCTGCTTTTTTGGGATTGGCAAGATGGTCGATAACAGTTGAGTTACCCGGAAGAAAATTAAGAAACGCCGGATATTCATTGGGAACCACAACATTTACTTTTTTTCCTTTTGCTTTCAGATAATGATACAATCCGAGAGAAGATCCCATAGCATCGCCATCAGGGCTCCAGTGCGTTATAATAACAATATTCGCAGCTGTCGACAGCACTTTCTTAAAATTGGCAGAGGAGTCTTTACGCATAAATAAATTTTGCATAAAGGTACGAAACTAGTTTCTAAAAACCACCCAATTACTTTGCTTGTCGGTATGCGTTTTCATAAGACCTATCGTTATTTTTTTACCTGAAACAGGATCAATATAATAACCTTCATCCCAACCTCCCATGTCGGTATAAAGTGCATTTTTAACACCCAGCTCCACCAGGTCTTTACTGAATTCTGCCAGCAAAAGTGATTCTGCACATTCAACAATTGCCGTTTTACCATTTTTAAACGTTACAATAGCTCTTCTTTGGAAATAAGCCTTATCCTTGAAAGAGGCTGCCTTCCCATTCTCAATTAACTGGATCTGCTGAAAAAAAGAGGCTTTCTGAACGGCAAGATCATCCAGGTATTTCCCGGTGAGTAATTTTCCTTTGTTGGTGGGATAAATGCTTGCTACTCCTTTTATGATCTTAATGCATCCGCCCAGGCTATGATTAACGGCATTCTTATTATAGATCTTTCCATTGCACAAATAAGCTCCGTCAATTTTATAGTTTTCCAATTGCGTAAATGCTCCCGCTATACATAGTTGCACCGACTTATCATTGTCAACAGGACGCTTATCCAAAAACTCCATATTGCAGTTATTCTGGTAAATGATCGTGTAATTATTTCCGTCGGATGTTTTTTTGTTTTCTATACTAATGCTTTTTGTTCCATTCTTCTGAAACGAAAAACAAAAAAGGGTTATGGTAAGAATAAAAAGATAGCGCATGTTCTTATTTATCATTAAGACGCGTTCGGTATTTATTTCCACAAAATTATTATTTCCGTACTGCATTAGTTGCAGTTGCCTGGGCCGTTGGCATAATGATCAGTTCGTTGATATTTACATGAGCCGGGCGTGAAGCAGTCCAGTAAATAGTTTCAGCAATGTCTTCAGCACTAAGCGGAGTTAAACCTGCATACACTTTTTTAGCGCGGTCTTCATCTCCATGAAAACGAACAACCGAAAATTCAGTCTCGATCATTCCCGGGTTGATAGAGGTAACTTTTATACCATGCTGCAACATGTCGATACGCATTCCTTTGTTAAGTGCATCAACTGCGTGTTTGGAAGCGCAGTACACATTTCCGTTAGCGTATACTTCTTTACCGGCAATTGAACCTATGTTAATTATATGACCTTTCTTTCTTTCAATCATCCCTGGTGCAATGGTTCTTGTTACATACAATAACCCTTTTACATTGGTATTGATCATTTTCTCCCAGTCTTCGATGTCACCCTCCTGGATGGAAGAAAGCCCTGATGCAAGGCCTGCATTATTCACCAGGATATCAACCTTAGAAAACGTTTCCGGTATATTTGAAAACGCTGTTTGTACCTCAGTCCGTTTAGTAACATCAAAGCAAAGTGTAAGTACGGATACCTTATATTTTTCTTCAAGCTCTTTTTTGAATGCATCCAACCTTTCTTTTCTTCTCCCTGTAATAATTACATCGTTACCATGTTTGGCAAATATTTCTGCTGTGGCTTTCCCAATTCCGGAAGTAGCGCCTGTTACTAAAACTACCATTTTCGATTTCTGATATTTGATTTCTAATGTTTGATACTTGGTTGGTATTAACCCTGTTTTGCCAGTTTACTTTTTCTATATCCATAAAGGAAATACACAACCAAACCAATTACCAACCACACCGCAAACATGAGCCAGTTTTTCCATCCCATACCTGTAAGCAGGTAACAGCATGATAAAAGTCCTAACACAGGTATCAGCGAATAATTTTTCACAAAAGACAAGCCAGCCACCACAAGCCAAACTCCAAAGAAAATGATCATCGGGTAATTAAGAGCTGCGCCTTTCACATTACCTTCATAAATTGCTTCAGGTACTTTTATAAATATTAGAACTAAAGATATAACGGTTAGCACGGGCACAATCCATTTTGCATTTACATATGGCATCCTGAACTTTCCTTTTTCCTTTGCAGCTGTATTCCTTGGTAATGTAAGAACGCCACCGCACACCAGTACAAAAGCAAACAAAGTTCCAATGCTGGTGAAGTCCAACACAAAATTCTCATCAGTAAAGAAAATAGGAATACCCACTACCAAACCGGTAATGATAGTAGAGAAGCCCGGCGTTTTAAAACGCGGATGAATAGACGCGAATTTTTGCGGCAATAATCCATCACGGCTCATGCTCATCCAAATTCGTGGCTGCCCCATCTGGAAAACAAGCAATACACTTGTCATCGCCACAACTGCTGCAATAGACACAATGAACAACATCCATTTAACGCCTTTCAGTTTGAAAATCTCAGCCAAAGGATCGCTCACCCCTAACAATTCGTATGATGCCATCCCGGTAAGAACAAGTGCCAGCACAATGTAAATAATAGTACATATCACTAATGAATAGATCATACCTCGCGGCAAGTCACGTTGCGGATTTTTACTCTCTTCGGCAAGTGTTGAAACTGCATCGAAACCAATATATGCGAAAAACACGGCTGAAACACCCGCCATCACACCTGTAAAACCATGCGGCATAAACGGCACCCAATTATCAATATCCACATGAAAAATCCCAACTATGATCACTAATGCAATAATCAGCAGTTTTACCATCACCATTATATTACTCAGGTTCTTCGATTCTTTGGTACCCACAAAAACCAATGTAGTGATGAGTGCGTTAATGATAACTGCCGGTAAGTCGAAAATTATTCTTAACCCGCCAATTTGCGGGGCACTGATCCATGCATTGTACCCTTCACCTGCTGTATTACTTAAAAATGCTTCGTGTGCGGCGGTGTAATTTATAGTGAGGTACTCGGGCAAGCCGGGAACCAGGTTGGTAAAATATCCACTCCAGGAAAAAGCAATGTAAATATTACCAATAGAGTATTCCATTAAAAGTGCCCAGCCAATGATCCAGGCAAACAATTCTCCAAACGACACATATGCATAGGTATAAGCACTCCCGGAAGCCGGTACACGCGAAGCAAATTCGGCGTAACACATGGCAGTGAAACCACAGGCAATTGCGCATATAACATACAATATAATAACAGCGGGACCGGCAGCGTGACAAGCCTGGCCAATAGCACTAAAGGTTCCACCGCCTATAATTGCAGCTACACCAAAAAAGGTGAGATCGCGCACATTAAGAACTTTATTGAGGCTGTGACCGTGTCCATCGCCTTCATCGGCACTGATACTGGTAACGGGCTTTTTGCGAAACAGGGAATTTAAACTCATAATTAAAACAAATGTAGGAAAATAGTTGAATACTAGCCTCTTTGTA
>DASWXS010000257.1:0-2452 GCA_036405375.1 Bacteroidia bacterium | reverse complement strand
AAACGCAGTATTTCATGCCCAAAAGAATTTGAATTAATTAATATTTTTGATACTTTTAGTAGGAATTTTGAAGCTTAATTATAATTTTCTTTAGCTTTTAAAGCATCGGTTTCATTATCCAATTCCTTTACCAATCCAGATGGGCATAGTACTTTTTGCTGGCTATACATTTCTCGTCCGTTTTATCCATTTATAAACTTCAAACCATAATACCGATAGGGAAGCTATACCTATCGCCTTGCTTAATTCCCCTATATTCAGCTCGGTTAGGTGGAAAAAGCCGGCTAAAGGTTCAATATATAATATGGCGAAAAGCAGGATGAGTGTGATACCGATAACTGCTACAAACAAAATGTTCCTGTTCTTAAAACTTTCCAACGTACTATAATAGAACGAGCGGTTTACAAGGCTCAATAGAATATTGGCAAAAATCAACGTTGAGAAAACCATTGCCCTCGTTTTTTCTTCATTGCCTCCGTTTTGTACAGTATATTGGTATGCGAACAATACGCCTGTTGTAATCGTCAATCCCTGTATGATACTTATACCAAGCTCTTTCCAGTTTAGGAAAGTATCTGTCATTTTTCTTGGTTTTTGCAGCATCGTATTCTTCTCCATTGGTTCATTTTCATACACTATGGAGCAGGTAGGTCCCATTACCAACTCTAAAAAGATAACGTGTACTGGCGTAAATATTTGCGGAAATACCCATCCCAAAAATAACGGCAGAGAGACAGTGAAAATAATGGGGATATGGATGGAAATAATGTATTGAACGGCTTTTTTGATGTTAGCATAAATCCTTCTGCCTGATGCGATACCGGTAATCAGCTTGTCTAAATCATCATTGGTAATTACCAAGGCCGCTGCTGCTTTGGCTATCTCTGTTCCTTTGTTGCCCATTGCCACACCGATATGTGCAGCCTTTAATGCCGGACCGTCATTCACGCCATCGCCCAGCATAGCCACTACTTCGCCTTTCTTTTTTAAAGCGTTCACTACGGCCAGCTTTACATCGGGGAACATCCGTGTAAACAAAACCTTTTCATCAGTTGCTTGCAAAAGTTCATCTTCTGAATACGCCATAATTTCTTTGCCCTCCACGGCTTCGGATGTATGAGCAATTCCCGCCTGTGCCGCAATGCTTTTGGTGGTATCTGTATTATCGCCGGTAATCACTTTTACCTTGATGCCCGCATCATAGATATGTTGGAACACCTCCTGAATACCTTTTTTAGGAGGGTCGTAGAATACCGTCAGACCCACAAAATCAAACTTAAAATCCTGCTGTTTTGCAGGGAAATTATCACCTTCAAAATACGATTGGGCGACACCTAAAATCCTGAATCCCTGTTGCCCTAATGACTTGATGATATTCCTTATTTTGGTTTTATCATTCTCTGAAAGTACAGAAACGTTTAAAATAGCTTCCGGTGCACCTTTTGTCGCAATAATTCTTTGCTTTCCAACATTTTCAAAAAGGTGTGTCATCATTGGTGGTTTACCGTCAAGCGGATACTCGTGTATCATTTGAAACAGTTTCCGCTCATCACTGGATTGTGTTTGCTCATATACTTTATGCAAAGTTTTTTCCATAGGATCAAAAGGCACAGGTTCACTGCTCCACATCGCATAGTCAATCAGTGTGGACAGCGTGGGATCACCGAAGTCTTTTTCATCGAAAATCTTATCTGAACGATAATCGTAGAGATGTTTTAAATGCATTGTGTTTTCGGTAATGGTTCCAGTTTTATCTGTGCAGATGACCGTTGTGCTGCCCAAGGTTTCCACAACACTGCTTCGTTTCACGATGATACCATCACGCATTAGTTTCCACGCACCCAATGCCATAAAAGTAGTAAACGCGACAGGGATTTCTTCAGGCAAGACAGACATTGCCAGCGTAAGCCCGTTGAGTAGGCTATCCGTTAAATTTTTTGTATGATAATAATTAAAAACACATACCAATCCGAAAATAATGATACCTATAATAGCCATAGTTTTTACAAACCTGCGGATTTGAAGCTGTAAAGGCGAGGTTTCTTCTTTTATCTCCGAAATAGAAATGCCAATCTTGCCAAGACGCGTCGCTTTCCCGATTTTCTCTACTTCAAAAACAGCTAATCCCGATACGGTTAAGGTTCCGCTATAAATATTGTGGTTTTCACTTTCGCTACTTTTGAATACAGATAAGCTCTCGCCGGTTAAGGAAGCTTCATTAACCGAAAAATCGTTGCTGTGTATAATCCTGCCATCGGCATTAATCATTTTTCCCTCTTCGGTAATGCAGAGGTCGCCAACAACAATTTCATTCGTCGGAATTTCAACTACCTGGGTATTTCTTATAACCTTGCTTAACGGTTCATTTAGCTTTTCCAACGCCTTCAATGCCTTTTTACTGCGGTTGTCCTGATAGAATGAAATAGCGGAAACCGCCACGATAGCAAGAAAC
>DASWXS010000256.1:0-10560 GCA_036405375.1 Bacteroidia bacterium | reverse complement strand
AGGACTGTATGGCTATTAAATAGAATTACGCTAAAATAAAAAAGCGGGTTCAGAGATGAACCCGCTTTTTTTGTAATTACAAATTAAATATGTCTGCATCCATGCCCACAGGAAATATTTTCCTGAAATCTTCGAGGTATTTACTTTCTAAAGAAACCGTTTCAATGCTGTCCTCATGCGCTTTTATTTTACTTATGGCTTCACCGCGGGGATTGATAACAGAGCTGTCGCCACTATGCGGGAATTTATTTCCATCTTCCCCAATACGGTTTACACCAACAACGTATGCCTGGTTTTCAATAGCGCGGGCAATAAGTAATTGTTTCCATGGATAGGAACGCACCTCGGGCCAGTTGGCAACATAAAGAAGAACATCATAATCTGCAGCTCCTGTTTCTTTATTCCACTTATTGCGGCTCCATACCGGGAACCTTAGATCGTAACAAACAAGCGGACAGATTTTCCATCCTTTTATTTCAACAATTATTTTTTTATTACCGGCACTGAAATGTTTATGCTCACCTGCCATTTTGAATAAATGGCGTTTGTTGTAGTATTCATAAGTTCCGTCTGCTTTTGCAACATACAAACGATTATATAATTTACCGCTTTCTTTTACAGCAATACTCCCTGCTATAGCACATTTTTTTTCTTTGGCTTTTTGCTGCATCCATTGCAAACCTTTTCCTTCATGTTCCTCCGCTACTTTTTCACGCTCAACAGCAAAACCGGTGGTAAACATTTCCGGAAGTACAATAAGGTCTGTTTCTTCTTTTATCGAATCAATTTTCGAATTAAAATGCTCCAGGTTTGCATCTACATTTTCCCAGGTAAGGGAAGTTTGTATAATTGTTACTCTAAGGTCCTGCATAATGTGTTATTTATCAAAATCAAAACGGATACGATACGCTATTCCACAATTAATAAAGAAAGGCTGATTTACTTTTCTGAAAGTAGGAATAGTAAGTATTTCTGTTTTGGAATTGTGTTGGTAATCGAGAAGGCTGTAATTCAGCATACGGCCAAACTCTGCATACAGCAATAGTTTCTTTTTGATGTAGAAGTCGATAAAATACTTTAAGCTGAGATCATTGATGCGCATGTAATTCTTTCCCGGTCCAGATAATAAGAATGAACGTGTATATGAACGGTAACTTATCCCGGTATAAACTTTTTGTTTCGCCAGCTGGTATTCGAATTTGTAAAATGTCGGAAAGGTACCATACATCTGGAATTTGGAATTCACTTTCCAATCAACACTGATGATCGGCACAAAAAAGTTTCCAAAAAATTCGCGGTTGTAAAACAGTCCACCTTTGATTGCAAGATTATCTTTTACCTTTCTGGTGACCATAGCATACACACCTGCCTGGAAATTATCTTTTGTGACTTTTTCTCCAACTGTACCTGCAATTTTTGGCATTGCCAGCAACATATATTTCCATTTTTTGTTTTCATGCTGCATGCCAACCGGAAGAAAGCTCGCATACAGCTGGTTGGAATATTCCACATCATTATTGGCAGTAACATCGTTATACGGAACACGCGTATTGCTTTTTACAACAGTAGAAGTATTTAACCTTTCACCGAACCAACGGATGATAATAGTGTTTTGAGAATCGAGCTTAATAGGAACCATGAGGTTAAGCACGAAATTATTGACTGCGTTATTACCACCAAAGCTATCCTTATAAGTTGCTTTTACACCCTGGTAATTGAAGTTGAGAATATCTGCATAAGGCTGCGAAAAGCCTGTAAGGCCTATAAGCAGTGCACAAATGATAAAGATAGTTCTCAATTGCTTCATTTATTCTTCTTTTTCTTTCGCGTCGGGTTCCCCCATTTCAATGGTTTGTTTGAAAGCAGCAAGCGTTTTATCCATTTCTTCTTCTTTTACATATCCCTGTGCCAGCATATACAAACCTTTTTGTGTTTTTCCAAGTACACAAGGGAAGCCATTGATGCCTAATTTTTTTACGAACTCAAAATCATCATTGGCATATTTATGGAATTGCTCATTATTCATACGGGCAAGCAGCTCGTGGCCATCGATATCGAAATTTGCAGCAAGCTCCAGGTAAACTTCTTTTTCGTTTAAACTTTTACCGTTATAAAAAAGCTCGAATTGCAGGTCGTGTGCAAACTCTACACTTTCAAAAGGCTTCATGGATTTGAAAGCGCTCAGTGCTATGGCAGGTTTGATAGAGTTGTTGATGTATGAACCTTCTTCAACCAGCGCTTTGTATTTGTCTCCGAATTTTACGCCGGAATATTCTTCAACCCTTGGAATAGCATCTCTTAAAAAGTCCTTTAATTCCCCGATTGGTGCAATGCGGTCTCCGACTACCATGCCTCCGCTTACTGCTATAAAATCGAAAAAGTCATTGTATTTTAAACTTAATTCATCCATCACGCCTCCAAAGGCGTAACACCAGCCGCACATCGCATCCTGTATGTATAATATTTTTGGCTTATCCATTATTCTTTTCGTTTATCAGGGAGCTGGTGAAATATATTTTTTCTTTTACTCCATATCATCATTCCTGCACCTATAATCACAAACGGGATACTTAAAATTTGTCCCATGTTAAATTTCATCGTGTCCTCAAATTCTACTTGGTTCTCTTTCAGCATTTCATCAAAGAAACGTTCGGTGAATAATAGCACACAGAATAACCCGAATATGAATAGCTGAGGGAATTTGTCACGTTTTTTTGCCCATAAATAATAGAAAAACAGGAACAGGAATAAACAATAAATGGCTTCATAGATTTGAGCAGCATGTCTGGGGATCCCATAAATTTTAAAACGGAACGTATCTAAAGTTTGTGCAGATGAGTTTGCATTTAGTGTTACAGGATTGATGAATATGTGATTTTCTCCGCGTCTTAATGCACGCTCGTGATAATCCTGTATTCTTTCCGCCAATATACCTGCATAAGATGCGGACAAGGCCTGATTGGTTGTTACGGTAACTTCCAGCTCTGTAGCAGGCGTGTTTCCAAATACAGTGTCTTTGTTGGTTTTTGAAAAGCTGATGGATTTAATATTTCCGTCTAATACCTCCTTATAAATATCCTCTGTTTTCATCCGTTCGCTCAGCGGATTCACAAATACAACGCCATAAGATGCATCGGTTGGTTTACCAATAATCTCAGAGTTCATCAGGTTCCCTGTGCGTATACACATGCCCGATAAAGCAACAACTATAATGAGACGATCAAATATCCAGCGCCAGTTCTCTTTTGTTTTCCGGCAATACAACCACATAGCAAGTATGATCCCTATCGCACCTCCATGACTTGCCAATCCGCCTTCCCATATTTTGATAATGCTCAGCGGATCTTCAAAGATCATTTCGGGCTGATAAAACAACACATGTCCAAGTCTCGCGCCTAATACTGTTCCCAGGATAATGTAAAGCGTAAGAATATCCAGGTCTTTTTGTGAGCGAAGCTCTGTTTTGTAAATTTTATTCATTACAAACTGGCTACCCACAAATGCAACTGCGAACAAAAGTCCATACCAGCGAACCGGCCAGTTTATTCCCGGAATGGTGAACATTTCGGGATCTGCGTTCCATACTATATATAAAAGTGAATTGATCATAAAGGTTCAAAAATACGAATAAATACGGGTTTTTCTTAATCTGTGAAGGCGATCCCTTTTAGCCGCGGATTTACGCAAATTACGCAGATATAATTTGGATAAATTTTATTTGTTAAAAGCTAATTGACGTAATTTAAGGCTTGTGCATTTAACTCTTTGTACTTTCACTGATAAATAAAAAACAGCTAAAGCATAATAAAATGTTTAACACAATATTTCCAAAAGCCCACATGTAATTTCCGTTCTTAAAAAGTTCCATGCTTTCGTAACTGAAAGTGGAAAAGGTACTTAAGCCTCCACAGAAACTAAGCAGGATAAATTTTGAACTATCAGAAGCAGTGCTTTGTGTTTTATACAACAGTACGGTAATCGCGAAAATAATGCAGGCAACCAGGTTGGCTACGAGCGTTGCAACAGGAAGTGTTAAGGTGAAATTCTTCAAGCCTGCAGAAATACCATACCTGCATGCGCAACCAATTCCTCCTGCTATAAAAACATAAACTATATTCATATCACAAATAAATAGCCCCGCCAATAGTATCTTCTTTGGCACCAGTCACACTTTTCAGGCAATTGGGTATTTCCAATACACGCAACAGGCCCAAGAAAGCAAAGATCAGTGCTTCCTTATATTCTACCGTTTTTTTGTCGGGAACAATAAGTTTACATTTTGTATGTGCCTGGATCCGCTGCAGTAAAAAGCTATTGTACGCCCCGCCGCCGGTAATCAACACATCTTTTAAATTCTGCTTATTGAGCACGGATGCAATTTGGAATGCACAATGTTCCACTGCAGTTGCAAGGCTGTTTTCTATACCCAATTTATTATTCTCTAATAGCGAGAGCACTGCCACTTCTATCCATTCCCTGCCAAGAGACTTGTGGCCGTTTGTTTTGTAAAAAGGCAAATTGTTCAGTCGGGCCAATACCTCTTCATTCACAATTCCTTTTGCAGCCATAGCACCGTTTTTATCATAAGGTTTCCCTGTTTTTTCCGCGTAGAAATTGAATACGATATTCGCTGCACATATATCGAAAGCATGTGTTTGTTTGTTCTTCCGGAACGAAATATTGGCGATGCCTCCGATGTTAAGGCAAGCGCTGTATTCGTTAAACAATAAATTGTCGCCGATAGGCACAAGCGGAGCTCCCTGTCCACCCAAAGCCACATCTTTGCTTCTCAGGTCGCAAACAGTTTGTATCCCCGAAATAGCAGCTATTTGCGCACCATCACCAATCTGGCAGGTAAATCCATTGTGTGGCTGATGAAATACAGTATGTCCGTGAGAGCTAATAAGCAGGGGTTTGAGCTTGTGCTTTGCAGTAAAACGTTTTACTTCTGTTCCCAGCAATTTCCCGAATTCCACATGAGTTTTCCATAGGCTTTGTGCGGAAGTATTGGGAGCGTTTCGTAATTTTTCGGCTAAAGAATCGCTGTATTTAATGGTTTCAGCGGCCTTTATATCGAATTTCCACTTTTTTCCTTCCTGTGTAAATTCACAAAAAGCTATGTCGAGTCCATCCATGGAAGTCCCCGACATCAGGCCAATTGCCTTGTATTTATTGTTTTTTACTTTAGCCGAACGCACATACAAATATATTTATTTACTGCAAGCAGTCGTTTTTTTATTACGGAAAATCGGTTATTTTTGGAACTTCAAGAATTAATCATCTTTAAAAATATAGAATCATGTTATTTGAGTTATCAGAAGAGCATTTAATGATCCAGAAAGCGGCCCGCGACTTTGCACAGAATGAATTGAAACCGGGTGTAATTGAGCGTGATGAGCAACAGAAATTCCCAACCGAGTACATCAAAAAAATGGGCGAACTCGGGTTTATGGGGATGATGGTTGACCCTAAATACGGCGGAGGCGGAATGGACGCTGTTTCTTATGTATTGGCTATGGAAGAGATTTCTAAAGTAGACGCTTCCTGCTCTGTGGTAATGAGTGTGAACAATTCTTTAGTGTGCTGGGGACTTGAAGCATTTGGTACAGAAGAGCAAAAACAAAAATATTTAGTGCCTTTGGCTAAAGGTGAGATCATTGGGGCATTCTGTTTATCGGAGCCTGAAGCGGGTTCAGATGCAACTTCCCAGCGTACTACCGGTATCGATATGGGAGATCATTACTTAGTGAACGGAACAAAAAACTGGATCACGAACGGTAACAGCGCTTCTGTTTACCTGGTAATGGTTCAAACAAATGTTGAGTTAGGACACAAAGGAATCAACTGCCTTATCATTGAAAAAGGACAGGAAGGTTTTGTTGTTGGACCTAAAGAAAACAAGATGGGGATCCGTGCTTCGGATACACATTCATTGATGTTCAATAATGTAAAAGTTCCAAAAGCAAATCGAATTGGTGAAGAAGGATTCGGATTCAAATTCGCTATGAAAGTATTATCAGGTGGGCGTATCGGTATCGCTTCACAGGCATTGGGAATTGCGAGCGGTGCATACGAGCTTGCATTAGCTTATTCAAAAGAGCGCTCTGCTTTTGGAAAACCAATTTCTCAACACCAGGCAATTCAGTTCAAATTGGCAGATATGGCTACACGTATTGAAGCTGCACGTTTATTGTGTTTAAAGGCTGCGTGGATGAAAGATCAGCATTTGAATTTTGACCAGGCAAGCGCTATGGCAAAAGTATTTGCTTCTGAAACAGCAATGTGGGTAACTACTGAAGCTGTGCAGGTACATGGTGGTTATGGTTATGTGAAAGAATACCATGTTGAGCGTTTGATGCGCGATGCAAAGATCACGCAAATCTACGAAGGAACTTCAGAGGTTCAGCGTATCGTAATATCTAGATCAGTATTAGCATAATTGAAACAGATAATAATGAAGATCCCCCTGGGTAACCAGGGGGATTTTTTATTTGATGAAATTCTCCTAGGTACTTTGCGTTTTAGTTCCGAACTTTGATTTAAATGAAAACAATCCTTGTTTTTATATTGTTTACCGTTTCTTGTTTTGCGCAGAGCAGAAGAGATCTTATGCTGGACAGTTTGAATAAGGCACGCGAAAAAGACAGGGGTGCATTTAATCTTTACATTAAAAAATCAAAATTGGAATTGATAGCCGGGCTGTTCAGGAACAGGCAATCTGTTTGGCAGGGTTTTGAACCTGTTAATTTTACTTATCACGTGTATCTACCTTTTCAGTTTGATCTTAATTATGTGAACTTACCTGCACATGATAAATTATTAAAGATCAATTTGCTTTTTATTGCACATCATTCTCATTATGGGAACAACGCAATGGGCTTAGGTACACGCTTTAGTTTTTTAGTATATAAAAAAATGTACCTCAGTTACCAGGGAGGTATTGTTTGGTGTGAAGTAGTGAAACGTAATACCAACGATGGGATCAACACTATGGGATTTGCCATGCACCATGAATTTTCTTTCAGCTATGGTATTTCAAAACGAGTAGACCTTAGCGCGAATGTAATCCACCTTTCCAGCGGAAATTTATTTAAAGGTGGTAAAAATAACCAGGATGTGTTGGGTCTTGGTGTTGCTTACAGTTTTTGATTTATAGAAAAATTAGATGCACAAGAATAGTATCAATTCGAGCGCAGTCGGAAACAGCACGGAGAAGTGTCTGCTTAGTTCTTGAATGTGCTCGAACTGACATTGAGTATAAAAAATCAAGTTTTTACTGCAATAAAAATATGGATTGCTTATCCCTGTATCCCAAACTCTTTTTCCAGGATCAGTTTTAATTTATCAGCAGTAAGATTGGCTTTAATATCGCCATTCGCTGTTAATGATACAGCACCGGTTTGTTCAGAAACTACAATAGCAACGGCATCGCTTGATTCTGTTACACCAACAGCTGCCCTATGACGCATACCGTAATGTGCAGGGAATTGCTCTTTTTCAGTTACCGGGAGTACACAACGTGCAGCAACTATCTTATTACCTGTAATTATAACAGCTCCATCATGCAAGGGACTGTTCTTAAAGAAAATATTTTCGAGCATTCGTTCCGTTACTACTGCATCAATAACATCGCCTGTATTAATGAATAAGCGCAGGTCGGAGTTACGTGTAATAACAATGAGTGCGCCGGTATGTGTTTCAGCCATTTTGAAACAGGAACGGATGATGGGGCCAAAATTCATTTCTAAAAATTTTTCAGATTCTTTTTTTTGTGAAGATTTTACAAAAACCTTTAGAATACGGTTGCGGTTCAGGAATTCATTGGTTCCCACAAATAATAAGAATTTCCGGATCTCCTGTTGAAATACAATGATGATAGCAATAACACCCACGTCGATGAACTTACCCAGTATCGATCCGAACAATTTCATATCGAAAGCACGTACAATTATCCAAACCAGGTATATAAAAAAGATCCCGGTGAAAATATTTACGGCAGGAGTTCCTTTTACAATGCTATACAATTGAAAGAGGAGGAACGACACCAGTAAAATGTCGAGCGCGTCAATCCATTGAAATGTTACAAATAGCATGGGACTAAGATACTATTTTGGAAGCAAAAACGGAATTTAAATTATTTCATCTTCTCCGCAAAAGCAATTACATGGCCATCCGGATCAGCAAAGTAGCAAACCTTATCTCCCCAATTACGCGCTTCTATTGGACTGATCTCATGTGCACCTGCTTTTAATGCATTATTGTATTCCAGCTCAAGATCTGAAGCATATAAGTACAATTCACATCGCGGTATACCTTGCGCATTTCCAGGGTGGGGAAGAGCAGGAGTAATGATCTTAGCTATACCGTTGTTAGGCATCAATCCAAGTTTACAATTATCCGACAAATTAAATTCGGTCATTCCCGGAACATGAAGATCTGCTTTGTTGCGGAAAAGCGATTCATAAAATGCTTTACTTTTTTCCTGGTCTTCTACATAAAGAATAATCTCGGTAATGGCAATGTGAGTGATCATAAACTATTTTTAGTATTAATCATCATGCCCTTTAATAACCCTCTCTTTGTGCTGGAGATAAAGCTCTTCTTCCTTTTTGAGCACTTTTTGCAGTGAATCGGAAACAGCTTTGTCGCCTATTTTATTGAGGTTGGGTTTGCCTGCATTTACCCAGCAGGTATACCAGGCGCTTCCTACGGTAATAATTGCAAGACGCATCCTGCGTTCTACCTGGCCTTTTATCATTTCATCATAGGCATTCGTGTATTCCTGCGAATAGGTTTTCATTGTCATTGCGCCGCGTGTTTCGTAAGCGTACTTTTGGTCAACCGGAAATTTTGAATTGAGATCTCTTTCAAAGCCTAATACACTATCCACAGCGGCATTGCTTGATTTAATAGTGTTCCATGCCATGTCGATAGGTTTTTCGATATATTGGGCAGCGCCAACAAAATAATCGTACGAATCAGATTTTAATTCGGGTATCCTGCTTTCCCAGAAACCATGAATTCCTTTTTGATTCGTTAATTGCCCGTTGTAATTTTCTGTAGTATGCAAAGGCACATGTCCGTCGGCAATATAGTGCCCCAGGTCGGCAGAGTAGTGGAGGATTAGATCGACATTTTCTTTTTTAAATGCTTCCGTAAGGCGGAACATCATTTTCTCTACATGCCAGGGATTAATGCCATATGCTTTTAAGGTATCTTCTGTATATTTTGCAACTGCGGCTTTCCAGAATTTCGGAACACTGTCGAATGCATGAACACCATAATGATCGATATCTATATAATGGCGTGCGGCTTCGTCTTCCACTGCATAACGTCTTTTATCAGGATCTACTGCATGCTCTGTTATATAATCGATGTGTTTTTTGTAGAAACCACTCATCTCACTTGGCAGTGTAAATACAGCCATGCGGTTGATCTGCTTGTGCCCGAAAAATCCCCATGATGCAGCGGGCTTGCTTGTGTATAAATACAAACCAGTGACGAAGGAAGTAATAAGTATGACCTTGATGAGGAATTTCACAGTCTAAATGTACAAAGAAAGTGCTATAAATTCAAACACACCGGAATACCTTGAATAAGATACAAATTTAGCTTCGCTGAAAAGTTCGCAGATTTCGCGGATAATATCCACTAATTATGTATCTGTGGCATTTTGCAGATTGAAATGCACAAATAATAATATCTGTGTAATCAGTGCAATCTGTGTCGGTTCCTGATTAGATATTTGATTCAAGAATTTGTTTTAATTGTGGAGCGGGAACTACTCCTGATTGCCTCCACTTTACTTCTCCTTTCTTAAAGAGAATAAGTGTTGGAACTCCCTGCACATGATAAGCCTGGGCAGCAGACGGGTTTTTATCGACATCTATTTTAATAATAGTTGCTTTGTCGCCCAGCTCGCTTTTTACCTGGCTGAGTATAGGTGCCATCATTTTGCATGGGCCACACCATTCGGCAAAAAAGTCGACGAGCACGGGTTTATCTGAATTAACGATTTCTGAAAATGTCATAACAATTGGTTTAAGGTAACATGCGATTTTTGTGCCTGGCCTATATCACAAATTGAGGCTCATTCGCTTGTAATAAACAACAAAGGTAATAATGAACCAAAGCGAAAAAGCAATGCCGATAAAGGCGCTAATATCCATCTGATCGGTAAATAAAAAGAATAGCTGCTTACAAAAAAATGTTGCAATATAAAATTCAACTCCCCAGCGTTTCATATTCCATACACCAATGAAGGAAATAAAACTAAATGCAATGATGAAACCGTAAATGGCAGGAACCCAATCGCCCAGCTTTTTTGTAGAAGGCGAAAACATTCCCGGGAAAGTAAATACTATCCATAGGAATCCTATGATGCAAATAACACTTAATATGACGGGTCTCTTTCTCATATAACTCTGTTTTTATGTTTAATGTTTGGTTGTTTGGCCACTAAACATCAAACAATCAAACGTCAAACAATTAATTACTCCTAATCGCCTCAACCGGATCGAGTTGTGATGCGCCATAAGCGGGCACAAATCCGGAAACGAT
>DASWXS010000255.1:0-1552 GCA_036405375.1 Bacteroidia bacterium | reverse complement strand
CTGTTACACCATTCGAGTAGAAACGGGTTCCTTTATAACATTCATCTATTATCCTGCTGCTGCTCTGTCCCCAGCAACCTGCTCCCAATACTACCGAAGGGTTTACCATAACCACGGGCAAGCCCTCTTCGTTTGCTCTCCATGCTTCACGCTCTCCATTGTATTTACTGATGGAATAAGCACCGTTGTCGGGCGATGATTTCCAGAATACAGTTTCATCAACGATCTCTTTTTTATCGTGATTAGGCATGGTTGCAACTGAGCTTACATGACAAAATTGTTTTATGTCCTTTTCCAGGCAGGCATTTACCACATTGGCTGTTCCGTCGGAATTGATCATCAATAGTTCTTTGATCCTTTTCTCATCAAAAGATACCATACCGGCACAATGATATACTGTTGAAACGCCATGAAGAGCATCTATAACTGAGTAGATATCGGTAATGTCGCCTTCAACAAACTTCAGGTTTCTGAAAAGTGTTTTGTATTGAGGAGTGTAAAAAGAAAGTACTTCTTCAATGTTACCGGTATTACTGCTCGGGCGTTTCAGGGCAAGCAGCTCTTTCCCCTGCATCAGCAGGTGTGCACTTAGATGAGAACCGATTAAACCTGTTGCGCCTGTTACTAAGATCAAAGTATAAAATTAAAATATGGTGTGTAAATTTATAATATATGCCGTTATTAAAAAAAAGAAGGTGGTAAACATACCAACAGTATAGCCGATATATACCTGTGACGGGTTATGTGCGTTTAAACGAAGACGTGCAAAGCCGGTAAAACCTGCGGCCGCAACAATAACACAAAACCAAAGCAGGAAACTTTGCCCTAGAATAAGTGATACGGCTAAAATGGATCCTGATAAACCGCCCAGGCCCATCATGTGTGCGCTTATTTTCCATTTTAAGTTTATAAGGGCAGTCAGGAAGATGCAAAGCGCCGCGGCAATAAGGAATGAAATGAATACCCCCGGAATCTGGAAGTCTTTAATGAGATAGGCCATGCCTAAATAAAACAGGGAAGTAATGATGTAAGGGAAAGTCCGTTCTTTACCATTATCCAGGTACAAAGATGAAATGAGTTTAAGGCGTTTTAAAATATACAGGTTAAATACCGGTAAAAAGCAGGTAAACGATAAGGTAATGGCAAGCAATAGTAGTTTGATCCTGATGCTGAAGAAATACGAAAAATAATTGTCGGAGAAAAGTATGATAGAAAAACCATAAACCGCAACAAATAAAGGATGAAACAAATAGGAAATTGCTTTGGCTGCTGTGGTTTTCATTTTTGTAAAGATAAAAAAAGATTGCCAACTGAAAGGAGGCTTAACGTATTTTATGGCCGTATTTTAGCCGGTAATTGCAAGGAGGAAATTCGAAAACTCCTTCATTTTTCGTTGTGAAACAGGAATCTCGTTTCCATTGCTCATCACCAGTTTTCCGCTTCGGCCTTTTTCGAATTTTCGGATCTTTTTGCAGTTAATAATGTAGGAATGGTGGGTGCGAAAAAATAATTGAGGATCAAGCAGCTTTTCATATTCGCCCAGGTTTTTGGA
>DASWXS010000254.1:0-2312 GCA_036405375.1 Bacteroidia bacterium | reverse complement strand
CAGGCAATGCTTGACAAAACAGCAGCCGAGCTGGAAAATTTATACCCGATAAGAGTAGAAACAATACAAAGAAATCTCTTCGATTTCAACAATGCATATGCCGTATACGACGAAGTAAAAACCAAAGGAATAAGTGTGAAGGTGCTTGTAAACAATGCCGGTCAAGGAGTGTATGGCAAGTTTGCGGAAAATGACCTGGAACGCGAGCTTTCTATTATTCACCTGAATATATGCAGTACAGTTGTGCTTACCAAATTATTCCTGGGCGATATGATAAAGAATGGCGAAGGCAAAATCCTGAACCTGTCATCAATCGCCAGTAAATCGCCTGGTCCCTGGCAAGCTGTGTATCACGGCACCAAAGCATTTGTACAATCTTTCTCTGAGGCGGTACGTGCAGAAGTGAAAGAGCAGGGAATTTCGATAACTGCTTTATTGCCTGGCGCTACCGATACCGATTTTTTCAGGAAAGCAGGAATGGAAGATTCCAAAATTGTACAGGATAAAAGCAAGCTCGCTGATCCGGCAGATGTTGCCAAGGATGGCTACGAGGCTTTAATGGCAGGCAAAGACATGGTAGTTTCCGGATTCAAAAACAAGATGGAAGTTACGATGGACAGCATCACAACGGATGAGAAACTGGCAAATAAAATGTATAAACAACAGGAGCCGGTATCAAAGAAGAAAAAATAAAATCAGTGTTTTTATAGCACCTGAATCCTGCAAATTATATTGATAATTTAAAGAGAAGCATTATCTTTGATGTACAAACCAATTGCCCGGATGGTGGAATTTGGTATACACGTACGTCTCAGAAGCGTATGCCGCAAGGCTTGTGGGTTCAAGTCCCACTTCGGGTACTTTTAATTTTTTAATCTATATTCATCTTTTTGATGAATACTGAAGAAAACGACGGCTATTAGGTTTAATAGCCGTTTTTTTATTCTTTTAATGGCTCACTATTGAGACTTTTCCTAACAGATTAATAAATTTACTTTTTAATAAGAACGAACGTAGTGGTGCAATCAAACAAAAATCTAATTGAAGTTGCAAAGTTGTTTTTGAAACTTGGCTTTATCGGCTTTGGTGGTCCTGCTGTGCATATTGCAATGATGGAAGAAGAAGTGGTTAGGAAACGTAAATGGTTTACTCAAGATCATTTTCTTGACCTTGTAAGCGCGACTAACCTTATACCTGGACCAAACTCAACCGAAATGACCATGCACTGCGGACACGAACGTGCTGGAAAATTAGGGCTAATAGTTGCAGGGTTGTGCTTTATTGTCCCGGCTGTAGTGATTACCAGTATTTTCGCTTGGGCATACAAGGTATATGGCAAGCTTCCTGAAGTTGAACCTTTTATTTATGGGATCAAACCAGCAATTATCGCTGTCATCATTTCATTAATGGTGGCATTAGGAAAAAAAGCCCTTAAGTCAATTGAACTTGGAATTATCGGTGCTTTAGCGTCCGCATTGGCGATCTATGGAATAAATGAAATCTTAATACTTTTCGGGGGAGGCTTATTCGGAATTGTTTTATACTTGATCAAAAGGAAAGACAATAAGCTGAAAAGTATCACACCTATTACTTTATTTGCGAGTTCTTCTTTTACATCAGTTCAATTAAAACTATTTTGGGTCTTCTTGAAAATAGGCTCTATCCTTTACGGAAGCGGCTATGTACTTTTTGCTTTTCTTGATGAAGAATTGGTAAAATCGGGAATGCTTACCAAACAGGAATTAATAGATGCCATAGCTGTAGGGCAATTTACACCGGGGCCGGTTTTTTCTTCTGCAACATTTATTGGCTGGCAGATTGGTGGAGCATTGGGTGCAATACTTGCAACAATTGGAATCTTTTTGCCTTCATTCCTTTTTGTTGCATTGCTAAATCCCATTATCCCGTCTCTTAGAAAATCAAAAATAATGTCTGTCTTTCTTGATACGGTTAATATCATTTCAGTGGCTTTAATACTTGCAATTTGTGTTGAAATGGGAAAATCTGCGATTTCGGATTGGAGAACAATTATAATAGCAGTTTCCGGCTTTGCTGTTTCCATGATCTTTAAAAAACTAAACAGTGCATGGGTAATTTTAGGTGGGGCATTATTAGGTTATGTTCTTTACTGAAAATGCTTATGATGGTGTACAGCAAGTCGGAATAAACACTTTGTGTATTTACAAGAATTTTGTCTACATATTACCAATTTTTGATCTTATTGCTTTGGTTTACCTACTATACTTTTAATTGTCTTAAAAAATGGTTCGGATTCATTCCCACTCCGGGTACTAAAGCGATACAGATTTTTC
>DASWXS010000253.1:0-2344 GCA_036405375.1 Bacteroidia bacterium | reverse complement strand
AAATTACCACGTGTAGTAGATGCCTTTGCAAGAAGACTGCAGGTGCAGGAACGATTAACAAACGAGATTCGCGATTGTATACAGGATACACTTAAACCTTTAGGGGTAGCAGTAGTTATAGAATGTTCACATCTTTGTATGCAGATGCGCGGAGTACAAAAACAAAATTCGGTTACTACTACTTCTGCTTTTACAGGCGAGTTTTTACACGATTCTACACGAAAAGAATTTATCAGTTTAATATCATCACGATTACACTAATTTAAGTAAATAATATTTAAACATTTTTTCGCAACCGGCTAATCCGCGCAATTTGCGAAAATCTGCGACAAAAAAAACAAAACAATGGAAAACGGACACATTACATCAAAAGTTGAGAATGGAATAGGATACATCACGTTCTTTCACCCGCAAAGCAATTCTATGCCGGGAGCTTTACTACGCCAGTTGGCGCAGGAAGTAGAAACAATGGGAAAGAACAATGATGCAAAAGTTATTGTACTGCAAAGTGAAGGCGACAAAGCATTTTGTGCCGGGGCTTCGTTTGATGAATTGATTTCTATAAAAGACCTGGAAACAGGAACTATATTTTTCTCAGGATTTGCAGGTGTGATTAATGCTATGCGTAAAGCTCCGAAATTTGTGATTGCACGTGTACAGGGTAAAGCTGTTGGCGGTGGTGTGGGTATTGCTTCTTCTGCTGATTATACGTATGCTGTTGAAGCTGCTTCAGTAAAGCTAAGTGAACTTGCAGTGGGTATAGGTCCTTTTGTAGTTGGTCCGGCTGTAGAACGTAAAGTAGGTAAATCTGCTTTCTGCCAGTTAACTATTAACGCTACCGAATGGCAAACTGCACAATGGGCAAAAGAAAAAGGCTTGTATGCAGAATTGTTTTCTACCGTTGAAGAAATGGATAAAAGCATTGATACTTTGGCAAAACGTTTGGCAGGAAGTAATCCTGAAGCCATGATGATGCTAAAAAAAATAATGTGGGAAGGAACCGAAAACTGGGATACATTATTACTGGAACGTGCAGGAATGAGCGGGAAATTGGTATTGAGCGAGTTCACTGTAAATGCGATTAATAAATTCAAACAAAAAGCATAGTAAGATAGTTTTGAGTTTTAAGTGTTTAGTCTTGAGTAAAAACACACTAAACACTCAAAACTAATAACTCGAAACTTTATGAATCACACTCCTGTCATACTTCTTCATGGTGCAATTGGAGCCGAGGATCAGCTGCAAAATCTTGGAGAATTGTTATCCAATAAAGGGAAGAACGTTTATACCTTCAGCTTCTCCGGGCATGGTAAAGTTCCTTTTAAGTTCAAAGGATTTGGTATTGATGAATTTGTAGAAGAGCTTCATGACTTTATTGTTTTCAAAGGCCTGATAAAACCTGATGTATTTGGTTATAGTATGGGAGGTTTTGTTGCCTTACGTTTAGCCAGTGAAAATCCCGCAATACTTGGAAGTATAATTACACTCGGAACCAAATTTGCCTGGGACCCGGAAACAGCAATCAAAGAAGCGGCTATGCTGAATGCAGAAACTCTGGAAGAAAAAGTTCCGAAATTTGCCGATACTCTAAAACAACGTCACGGAGAAGAATCGTGGAAACAATTGTTATCGAAAACAGCTGACATGATGAAGGCTCTCGGTAATGACAAATTACTGACGGAAGAAAAATTAAAACAGGTTCAGAACAGAGTATTGATCGGGTTGGCTGATAAAGACAACATGGTGAGCCTGGAAGAAACACATAACGTTTATAAGCTATTACCTAATGCTTCTATGTACATGTTACCGGGAAGTAAACACCCTATAGAACAGGTGAATACTGTTTTACTTAGCAAGATCATTCTTGATTTTACCTCACAGTAAATTTCACAATTCGCTTATCTTTGCATTATGATCAAAACTTCAGCAGCAGCATTATTGCTTTCGTTAACACTGTCTGTTTCCGCTCAAACAGAAGTAAAGAATATAAAAAAACACATTGGCTTCCTGGCTTCCGATAAACTGGAAGGAAGAGGTACTTCTTCTAAGGGAGAAGAAAAAGCAGCACAATACATTGCCGACTATTTTAAGAAATTGAAGCTGGAACCAATGGGGACTATTGGTTCTGACAAGAGAAATAAAGTAGCAATCCCTTCTTACTTTTTCGACTTCACTTTCAAAAAAAATCCAAATCCACATGATACTTCCACAACGGATATAAAAGAACGTAAAGGAAAAAACGTAGTTGCTTACCTCGATAATAAAGCGGAATATACAATTGTTATTGGAGCTCATTACGATCACCTGGGTTTAGGACACGACTACAATTCGTTGGATGCAAATC
>DASWXS010000252.1:0-2136 GCA_036405375.1 Bacteroidia bacterium | reverse complement strand
ATATAATTCGTCAAGATCTTTTTTATGTAATGCTTCCAGGTTTGTTTTTTCGAGCGCTTCAATTGTTTCGTAGCTGTTGTTATGGGATATGAAAGAGTAAAAGGACGTGCCGAATTCTCCCTCGTGCGCGATCCAGTTAGTTATTTCTTTGGTTTCATTATAATAATAGCCACGTATCATCCCACTGCTGATGGAAAACAGATATTCGCATGGTTTCCCGGCTTCCAGGATAATGTCACCTTTTTTGAATTCAAAATGCCTGGTATGAAGCTGGATGAATTGCTGCGCCTCTTTACTCAAATCGCAAATGGAAGCTATTTTGGCTATAAATGACATGCTGCATTAATTTTATTTTTGAAAAAAGCTGAAATGCACATTCCCGTATTCACGAACTTCGGTAAACAATTCCGCTCCTTCGAAACTGGTGCGTTTCGAATGTTCTATAATAAGAAGTCCGCCTTCATTTATAAAATCATTGGCAAGCAGGTTTTTGTGAAGAGCAGGGTAGTGTTCTGTATCATAAGGCGGATCAGCAAATACCAGGTCGTAGCCTTTTGTTTTTTGTGTTACGAATTTAAAAACATCGGCTTTCATTACCTGTATATCCAGCTTTAATTTGATGGCTTCACTTTGTACAAACTGAACACACTTAAAATGCTGATCGATTGCGGTAACTTTTGCTCCACGTGATGCAAATTCAAAAGAAATATTCCCGGTTCCGCAAAACAGGTCTAGCACACTCAATTCTTCGTAGTCGATACGGTTGTTCAGGATATTAAAAAGTGCTTCTTTGGCAAAATCAGTTGTTGGCCTCACCGGCAGATCCGGAGGGGGTTTAATCGTTCTTCCTCTGTGAGTACCGCTTATTATTCGCAATGGATCTGGTTTAAAAGATGATAATAATAATGAGAAGGCATATTGCTGATCTCAAGTGGTTTTTTGAATTGTTTTTCAATCACCGCGAAAGAGATATTCTTAATGTATTTTTTCAGTAGCTTAATCCAAAGTGAGTTGGTTTCTGTTTCGCCCGTAATGAGCAGCTGCGTGGACGCAGGATTAAAGTTGCTCTGTTCAAATGCGGCCAGTACAAAATACAGCAGGTCTTCAGGTGAAATAACAGAAAAGCTATTGCAGAAAACAGGTTTGTCTTTACTTAATATAAGATCAATAGCGTCCTTTTTAAAATTCAGGTAGGCTGTTTCTTTGGCAGCTGATTTTCCTTTTTCCATAAGCGCAGTTTCCATTTGCAAACCAACTGCAGCACGCGTATGATGATTAGGGAAGTGTTTGTCGATACTTTTTTTAAGTGCATTGTTAATGCTATAAACCAATTTTGCGTCAATTCGTTTTACATCGTCGGTAATGATGTGTACATCTTTTTTTTGCCCCGAATTGAATTGCGCGAATGTGTTTTTTTCTTCTTCCTTATAAAATGCCTTCGGAACCAATGTGTAATTTACATTCTGAAGGGAAATAAACACTTTTTGGAAAGAATGGCTTAAGATTTCATCATACTCGATGAATGCATCTACAGAGTTTGACCCACCAAATTGTTTGCTTTGCAGGCTTTTTAATACCAGGGGTTCTTTTGCGGGAGAAAACAGGGCGTAATTGAGAAAATCATTCCCCAATTCAATACACAAACTACTTTTTTCAAGGTCTGCAGGTTTTAACCCTTTAGCTTCCCACGAAAATTTTGTTGATATAGTATTTTTTCCCACTTTCTGCATAGCTGTCCAAAGGTACTATTTTTTACTTTTGTAGCGATGCCGGCAACCGTTTCTCTTTTTACGAATGCATTTCTTCAGCAATTTGCAGTTCAGCCTACTGCTGACCAATCGGGAGCTATTGATAAGCTCTCGGCCTTCTGTTGCTCGGCTAATTACAGGGAAGTGTTCATATTAAGAGGATATGCCGGAACCGGTAAAACCACATTACTTGGAGCGTTGAGCCGTGTGCTCCCTTCATTTAAAATGAAAAGTGAGTTACTGGCACCTACAGGAAGGGCTGCAAAGGTAATCAGTAATTACTCGCAGCGACACGCACAAACCATTCACAGGAAAATATACCAGAAACTTCCTTCGGCTGATGGTGGCGTTTACTTTTCATTGGCTACTAATAATCACAAGAATACTA
>DASWXS010000251.1:0-5881 GCA_036405375.1 Bacteroidia bacterium | reverse complement strand
TAATGTGTCAATATAGGTTCCATCAGTACTATAAGTATGGTTTCCTATGGTTAATGAATGACCATTGCAGAGTGTTAAAGATTGAGAAGCAGAAACCGATGGAGTCATTACAAGGGTAAGAACCGCTATACTATCGCATCCACCTACCGCAGTTAAACTATCCTCTGTATACGATCCGAAACCTGTGAAAGTATGACCGTACCAGGTGTATGGCAGTTGGGACGGGCAAACGCTTAGCTGGTGTGCGCTTGAATACGGAACAATTTTTACAGTTGCAATTTCAACGAGTTGGTTGGAAAGAACACAGTTGTTGATGTTATTGCTCCACGCTTCGGCATCCGAAGAATAGTTATGAAGAGTTCCTTCGTATCCATTTGGGTGTTCATCGGCAGTTAATGTGCTTACAGTTTCCTTAAAATTATATAGATCAATAAGATTAGGAGTGCTGGCTGGTAATAGTTGGTCGTAATTGTTTGTTATCTCCGCGTCTGTAAGTGCTCTGTCCCATACCCTTATTGTGCGCATTGCACCTGGCCCAAAGTTAGAACTTGTTCCGCTGTTATCGCCTCCAAAAGTAAGTTGTTGAGGACCTATCCATAAATTGGTCCATGCCTGATCTACCAAAGCACCGTCCAGGTATAGCTTAAGATAGGTTACATTATTCATGTTGTCCCTGTCCCAGCTTATTGCTATATGATGCCAGGAGTTGGGAGTAAACGATTGGGTGCTTAGGCTGGAGGTGATTCTGCTATCAAATTCTGGTCCGCCATATCTGAATTGTAATCCTAAGATTGGATTGAGCGTAACATTCAGGGCTCCCTGATCAGGGTAATTAATGCCGGTCCCGAAAATCATATCATCTCCGTGATCTGCCCAGTTTTCTTTCTTTACCCAGCCTTCAACAGTGCAGCCATAGATAGGAAGCTGATGGGATGTAGAAACATAATTATTGATTCCGTTAAAAGAAATTTCATTATTCTTCGGTGAAGTGTTAGCAACCGAAATCCGGAATGTGTTAACGGCATCATGCAGTGCCCCGGTTGATATGGATATAGTGTCGCCGGAACCATAATGTGGAACAGCGATCGGATCTTCGGAAGAATTAAGTAAATAATAGGTGGAACCGATTCTTGAACCGGGAATTTTAATAAATGTAGAATCTCCCGAACGACATAAAACGGTGTCCTGTGCATATATGTGCTGATTGATGTCGACTGAATCTGAAACTAATACAGTGAAGGTTTTTGTAACTGAACATGATGCCACTGTAGAGATAACGGAGTATGTTGTGGTAGTTGTTGGATACGCGTTTATTGAATTTCCGTTTACGGAGCTTATGTTTGTGTTAGGTGCCCAACCGATGGTGCCGGTTCCTGTTGCTGATAACTGAATGGTATCTCCGCTGCAGATACGGTCGTCTGAAACACTGATTGGACTAACGGTGTTGGTGATAAGAGATAAGTTTAAAACTGCAACACTGTCACATCCCGGCATGATGGAAATGTAGGCACTGTCGGTTTTGGCGGTGTTAAACAGAACCCCGTGCCAGTTATAAGGAAGTTCGCTCGGACAAACGGTTAAGCTGGTCACTGATCTTTTTGGAGGGCAGGTAGGAACAATACTAGCGATGAAGTATGTTTCATCCGATCCGGTTGGGTATGACATGAAACCATTGTCATACCAATAAACGCCACCGGGATATACATCACCATTGTATATATACAAATAAACGGTTGTGCTTGGCTCAGCTCCTATCATAAAAGTATAATAACCGTTCGCATTTAAAATGGGAGGACTACTCAAGGTGATGGTTAACTCCCCATTGGCGGCAGAAGTTACAGAAAAGCTCTGGGTGGCTATTAACGTGCCGCCTGGATCACCCTGGTAGATGGATAGTGTTCCTGCCTGGTTCGCGTTTGGAAAGGTTCTGTAAGTGATGCTTGTAAGCTGGCCACTACAGCTGGCGGTAAAACTTTGTCCTACCCGTGGCCCTCCTGAAATCATATTCAGGCTGCCATAGAGCGTTGACTGCTCGGTACATTGTGCTGTGAGGGTGGAAGTTTTGACGGCCAGGATGATTAGGACCAGTGTAAGCAGTTTTGCGATTTTGTATTTTTTTTGTTCCATGCTGATAATTGTTTGTTATTCTTATTTTGAACAAAGCAACTTAAATCAGGATGAAATTACAATAGCGGTTTTCCGTGTCGGGGAAGTTAAGATTAAATGTAGCCTAACTTGGAAGCCTCACGTACCATGCCTGCTACGTTTTTTACATTGAGCTTGGCAAATATTTTTTTACGGTGATTTTCGACTGTATTAACGGTAATATCCAGTTGCTCCGAAATATCCTGCGTCGTAAATTCCCGTGAAATAAGCTGAATGATCTGAACCTCCCTTTCGCTTAACAGGTTTAGTTTGCTGCTAGTATAATTTTTGCTTAAGAAATCATAATCGGGTGGTAAATAAATTTTCCCTTCATGAACGGCTTTAATAGCTTTTATTAAATCTTCAGCTTCCTGGTTTTTGTTTACGTATCCCTTTACGCCTAAGCTCAAGAAATTTTCAACCAGTATCGGGCTTGATAAAGAAGTAAACGCGATCATTTTTACCAGGACATAATTTTTGCTCAGATACTCAAAAACTTCCATACCAAAAACGTCATTCGAGAGCATATCAACAATCACAACTTCTGTTGCAATATGTTTTTTTAGTTCTTCGTAAAGTTCTTCCTTGGTTTTAACAGCAAACAACAATTCAAATTCAGGCTGCGATTTTATCAGTTGCATTAAACTACTTAATACTATGGGATGGTCTTCGAATATTCCTATTTTAATCATGCTTCAATATTGAATAATTCTGATGGTGGATACAATAGCGGTTTTCCTTAATCAAAGTGGATGGAAAAAGTGGAACCACCTCCAGGGTTATTTTCTGCTTTTAATTTTGCTTTAAACTGTGCCAATAGCTCATTACTCATATATAAACCCAGTCCGAAGCCTGTTTCCTGGCTGGTTCCAATTCCCGGGGCCAGTTGTTTGGTAAAGAGCTTTTCCAATTTTGGTGTGTCAATGCCTTTCCCGGCGTCCTTTACATATACACTGCCATTGCTGTAACTTATCTCAATGCTTTGTCCTTCGTAACTGAACTTAATAGCATTACTCACCAAGTTTCGTAATACAATGGTTAACACTTCACCCGGCAGTGGTAACTCTACATCAGATGAGATCTTATTTTGTATAACCAGGTTTTTGCTGTTTAGCTTTACTTGCTGTTGCTGAATTACCTTTTCAACAGTTGATAAAAGGTCGGAAGTTTTTGCATCACTGAATTTTATCTGTAATTCAGCCTTTGCCCAGTCTAACAGGCTTTCCAGTATTTCATCCGATTGATGGAGCTGATGGTTTACATCTTTGATATACATATTAACCAGGGGATTGTCGCTTGCAATCAACTCATTTTTCTGTAATAATAATTTAAGAGTTGTAATAGGACCTTTAAAATCGTGGCTTATAACAGAAAATATTTTTTGATTTAATGTGTTCAGGCGTTCCAGCTCTTTATTTGCAGTTTCAATAGCCTTCTTTTGTTTTTTTGCGATTCTGAACCGGTTAAAGATGAATCCTGCCGAAATAAGCGATAAACCGATAATGATGTACAAATAATTCCGCTGTGTTTTCTGTTTTTCCAATTGTATAGCAACCAGGGCCTTTTCATTTTCATAACGTAAGCTGTCAGCGACGGCCTTTTTATCGAAGTCGAACTGTATTTGTTGTTGAATAGATGATCTTGTATTTTCTTCGTTAATAATGCTGTCTTTGTAAGCAATATATTTCCTGTAATTGAAGTAAGCATCGCGATGATTACCAACCAGGCTGTCATACACTGACTGGTTATAGTAACTGTTTTTTATTTCATCCATACTGCCTGTTTCGAAAGCAGTTTTCATTTCTTCAGCTAAAAATGGTTTGGCTTTGGCCAGCTGTCCGGTTCTTAAATAAACCGAGCTTAATCCGTCCAGTGTAATAGCCAGTCCTCCTTTATCGCCAATGGCATTCTGAATAGCGTACGCTTCCTTATAATATTTTTCGGCTTCTTCATATTTGCCCTGGAATTTGTAAATGGTCCCGATGTTATTTACACATTTGCCTCTCCCGTATAAGTAATTTATTTTTTCAAAGATTGCGGAAGCTTTGTCAAAGTATTGAATGGCTTTTTCATATTGCTTTCTTAAGAGATTAACGCTGCCCAGGTTATTATAACAATTGGCAGTTTGTTTTTCCATACCTTTTAATTCAAGGAACAGCTTTATAGCTATCAGTGTGTATTTTTCTGATTCATCAAAATTGTTTTGCTTCCCATAAATAACAGCAATGTTGCTATTTGTTTTTGCAATACCTGCTTTATCGTTAGTTTTCTCATATATTTTAAGTCCTGAGAAAAAAAATCCTAGCGCCGAAGGATATTTTCCCTGCAGGTCAGAAGCTATTCCTTTGTTTATAAACGCTTCTGCTCTTCCTGTTTCATAGTTTAGTTTGTCTGCTAAAATACCTGCCTGGCCGGAGCGATGCAGCGAAGAGTCGAACTCGCCCGATTTCCAGAACAGCCTGCTGAGCAGGTTAAGTTTATTTACCTTAGCTGTATCCTGTGCAGATGTTGCCACCAGTTTTTTTAATGAATCAATTTCAGTATTCTGGCAAAACAAACTCATGCTTCCGAATAGGAATAATAAGCCAGGAAAAAGGGTTCGTGTTGTTAGCATTAAAGGTGTATTAAAATGGTGCTCAACAAAATTAGCGATAAAAAAAAGAGGCTGTCCAAACGGGCAGCCTCTTTATAAATTTAGTTATCAACGATTACTTTTTTGTAAGCACTTCATCAATCATACCGTATGCTTTTGCTTCTTCGGCAATCATCCAGTAGTCACGATCACTGTCGGCCCAAACTTTCTCATAAGTTTGCCCGCTGTGAAGAGCGATGATCTCATATAATTCTTTCTTTAATTTCTGGATCTCGCGCGCTGTGATCTCGATATCAGAAGCCTGTCCTTCCGCTCCGCCTAATGGCTGGTGAATCATAACACGCGCATGTTTTAGAGCAGTACGTTTACCTTTTTGTCCTGCGCACATTAATACTGCACCCATCGATGCTGCCATACCTGTACAGATAGTTGCTACATCCGGCCCAACGATTTGCATAGTATCATAAATACCTAATCCTGCATAAACCGAACCTCCCGGAGAGTTCAGGTAGATTTGAATGTCTTTTTTAGCATCTACTGATTCCAGGAATAATAGCTGCGCCTGAACGATATTGGCAACCTGGTCGTTAATGCCGGTTCCAAGAAAAATAATACGATCCATCATCAAACGTGAGAATACGTCCATTTGAGCAACATTCAACTGACGCTCTTCAATAATATATGGAGTTAAAGATGAAGTAATGTGATTTTGGTAGCTGTCGTAAACAAGACCGTTGATCCCACGGTGTTTTACGGCATATTTTCTGAATTCATTGTTATCGAACATGCTATTTGTTTTTTATTGTTTAATTCAAATTAACCAAACTTATACCAAACCTGCAAATGAGGTTATTAACTGCCAAAAGTTCATAGTATTTTCGGCGGAAGGCTCCTTATAGCTTCTTTTTTACGGGAATAAAGAACACTTCAACCCTGCGGTTCATTTCCCTGCCTTCGGGTGTGGTATTGCTTGCAACCGGGTATTCATCGGCATAGCCATTGGTTTTTATCTTAATTTTTGTTTTTAAGGCAGGTGCTTTGCCAATAATATAGGTTTTAATTGCATTAGCCCTGTCTAATGACAGTTTCTGGTTGAGTGCTTTGTTCCCCGTACTGTCAGTATGTCCGTTGATCACCAATTCA